>NZ_RZQG01001309.1:0-1229 GCF_003998635.1 Mesorhizobium sp. M7D.F.Ca.US.004.03.1.1 | reverse complement strand
GTCCAAGGACAATCCGGTGTTCTATGTGCAGTATGCCTCGGCGCGCTGCCATTCGGTGTTCCGTCAGGCGAGCGAGCAATTGGGCGAAGCCAATTTCGACCGCAACAGCCTGGCGTCCGCCGTGGCTTTGCTGACCGACGAGGGCGAGATCGGCCTGATCCGCAAGCTTGCCGAGTACCCGCGTCTGATCGAGTCAGCGGCACTTGCGCTCGAGCCGCACAGGCTGGCATTCTACCTCTATGATTTGGCTTCCAGCTTCCACGGACACTGGAACCGTGGCACGGATAATCCGGACTTACGTTTTGTTAAGGTTAACGACCGACAATTGACGCATGCCAGACTAGGGCTGGTGCAGGCTGTTTCGGACGTTTTGACGTCCGGCCTGACGTTGATCGGAGCCGCCGCGCCCACCGAAATGCGTTAGGTTTGACTAAATAACCTGTCACCTTTTGCCCACATTGCGCTGGTAAGGGCCAACCCTACGCGACGTCCATGGCGTCCGAATGAGTGCGAGTTCGGGAACAATAATGGCAGACAGAACCCAGCTGAGAGTAGCCGACAACAACGACATCGCTGACGATGATCCGTTCGCGGAACTGACCAGGATCATGGGGTTCGACCCGCGCCAGCCGGTCAAGCCGCAATCGCCCGCCCAGCCGAAAGCCCCCGCCGTCGACCACATGGCGGAAGAGGGCGATTTCGATATCGATCTCGAAAAGGAAATGATGGGCGAGTTCGGCGCTGACGACAGCGACGCCGCTCCGGTTGCCGGGGCCCATGAGCCGAGATTCGGACATGAGCCGGCGTTCGAAGCGGCTGACGCCGGCGCAATGGACGACGAGCTTTCGGTGTCGCTCGACGACGATTTCCATCTAGACCTGGACGAAGTCGACGACCAAGCAGCCGGCGCCAGCCATGCGGCCGCCGCTGAAACCGTGCCGTCTTTCGAGTCTGATTTCGACAATGCCGTCGCCAGTTCACTTGAGGATGTCTCGCCCTTCGAGGACGATCAGCCGATGGCGGACGAGCTTGCCGCGTCGCTCGACCAGGACTTCCGGATCGATGAGGAAGCCGAAGAGGCCCGGCACCCGGTTGCCGTCGCCGACGCGCCAGCTTCAGTCGAGACGGCTTCCAATCATGAATTCGACGATGCGGTTGCGATCTCGCTCGAAGACGAGCTGATGCTCGACGACCATTCGGCGGTGGAACAGTCCCACACGGCTGCCGAT
>NZ_RZQG01001308.1:0-1231 GCF_003998635.1 Mesorhizobium sp. M7D.F.Ca.US.004.03.1.1 | reverse complement strand
TGACAATGCACGGGGGTGTGTCCGTCACGGTCGAGGTCCGCCCCGAGGTGGTTGCCGAGAAGCTGGCGCAGGGCTGGGCTGATGTCGAAGCCAAGACTCTGGACGAAGCCATCGCTTTGGCCGCTGAGGCAGTTAAGGCCAAGCGACCGCTTGCCATTCTGATCTGCGCCAACATGGTCGATATCTGCGAGGAGGCGCTTGAGAAGAAGTGGATCCCGGACATCGTGACGGAAATGTGCCCATTCCACGATCCCTTCGCAGTGATTCCGTCGGGCCTAAGCCCAGAGCAGGCCGCCTCCATGCTACAGCTGTCGCGTATAGATTATATAAAGCAGGCTCGCGCTTCGATCCTTCGGATGGTCAAGGCCATGAACAGGTTCAAGGACGCGGGTGCTGAAGTGTTTGAATTCGGCACCTTTGTGCGCAAGGAAGCGGTCGATGCCGGCATGCCTCGAGAGGAGGCCTTCCGCTATCCTGGTTTCGTGAAGGCCTATTGGCGCCCCAAATTCTTTGAGCTTGGTCGTGGACCCTTTCGCTGGACGTGCATCTCGGGCGAGGTCGCGGACCGCGACCGACTGGACCGGCTGGCGCTGGAAATGTTCCCGAATTGCCCGATCACTCAGCGATGGATCCCACTGGCTCGCAAGCATCTGCCGATCGAGGGGTTGCCCGCGAGGGTCTGTTTCCTGGGGTTCGGCCAACGCAAGGCTTTCGCCCTGGCGGTTAACGACCTGATCAGGAACGGTGAGGTCGTCGGGCCGATAGCCTTCGCGCGTGACAATTTGGATTCTGGCGCGATCTCGAATCCGTCCCTGGAAACCGAGGATATGCGGGACGGTTCGGACAGTATTGCGGACTGGCCGTTTTTGAACGCGCTCCTGAATGCCGCCGCCATGGCAGATCTGGTGTCAATCCAAGCCAATGGCACCATGGGCACCTCGCATCACACCGGCTGCACTATCATCGCCGATGGAACCGAGGAGGCCGACCTGAGAATCGGCGCATCGATGACGACGGATGTGGGGATCGGTATCGTCCGCTATGCTCAGTCAGGCTATGATATGGCCCGCGCCGTAGCCGAAGGCAAAGGGCCGCTGACAAAGGATACCATCAAGGTTCCGTTGTGGTGGAGTTCCAAGGCGACCTTTGGTCCGGCGGATTGAGATCCAAAGGAAGCGACCTTGAGCACGTTGATAGGAGCGCGGGAGGGAGATCTGACCGCGTCCCTAGG
>NZ_RZQG01001307.1:0-1231 GCF_003998635.1 Mesorhizobium sp. M7D.F.Ca.US.004.03.1.1 | reverse complement strand
GATGTCGCACAGCACGGGCAGCGCCTTGCCGCCGGCCTGCTCGATCTCTTCGGCCGCCGTATAGATCGTGCCCGGCAGCTTCGGATGCGGCTCGGCGGTCTTGGCGGCGATCGTCACATTGGCGCCGTCGCGTGCCGCACGCAGCGCGATCGCCAGCCCGATGCCGCGCGACCCGCCGGAGATGAACAGCGTCTTTCCCTTGAGCGACATTTTTCCCTCCAATGGCTTTATCTCGTTGCGCAATCCTTGCCTGTGGCGCTGCCGGATACAAGAGCTTGAGGCGGAAGCTATGGTGACGTTGCGGAGGGTCCCGTGTCTTGCCGGCTGCAAACGACGTGGCGTCACAACCGATTTGGCATATAATTCCCACACCGGATGGCAGATCACCAAATGGCTTTGTTGATTAAGAATGTCGAAGTGGAGCGGCTGGCCCGAGAACTCGCCATGAGCCGTGGCGTGTCCGTGACGGAAGCGATCCGGCAGAGCCTCGAAAACGAAATTGCTCGCGAAAACCTGACTTCTCAGCAAAACGAGTCTGACCTGATCGTGAGGCTTATGGAAATTTCAGAGCAAGCAGGCCAGATACCTATGAGAGACCACCCGATGACGGAGGACGAGATACTCGGCTACGACGAACTCGGGATCCCGACCAGATGATGCATATCTCAACCTCAGCGTCGCGCCGCCCCTCATTGCCCTGCCGGGCATTTCTCCCCGTATAGTGACGGGGAGAAAGAGGCTGTGCCGATGATTTCGCCAATCATCAATATTGCAGAGCAAGCGCCAGCGGCGCGGCTATCTCCCTTCTCCCCGTCACTATACGGGGAGAAGGTGCTGGCAGGCGGATGAGGGGCGGCGCTGACTCTTCCAATGATCGCCAAAAACTGCCGGACACGTCGTTCCTAAACCAGCACCAACCCCTGCCGCATCGCAATGGCGATCGCGTCGGTGCGGTTGGCCGCACCGAGCTTGATCAGGATTGCGGCGACGTGGAACTTCGCCGTGTGCACGGAGATGTTGAGGCGCCGCGCGATCACCTTGTTGGGAGCGCCCTCAGCCAGCAGCGCCAGCACTTCCGCTTCGCGCGGCGACAGCGAAGGCCGGACAGCATGCTCGTCGGGGGTTTCCTCCTCGAACGGCTCGCCATCACCGGCATGGAAATGCTCATGGCGCCCGCTTCTGCCATCGTTCGATACGCGATAGCCGGCCGCAGCCAGCCGCACTGCTGCGG
>NZ_RZQG01001306.1:0-1234 GCF_003998635.1 Mesorhizobium sp. M7D.F.Ca.US.004.03.1.1 | reverse complement strand
GTATGCAAACGGCCTCTGCCGCATCGACGCCGGCTGGAACCGGCACAAGAAAACGCGCGGGACGAATCGCATATTGCGCGTAACCACCGACTACGCAGAGATCGGCAACGATTTGCCCCTCACGCGGCAAGACAACGTCGGGACCAGCCTTCTCCACAACACCTACGAGGTCGTAGCCGGGAGTAAACGGCAGCGGTCCTTTGAAGTCGGGGTAACGGCCACGCCGAATGAAGCTATCCGTGAAACCGGTTCCGGCTGCCAGAACCTTGATGCGTACCTCGCCAGCACCCGGATTTGGGATTGTTGGCTCGCTCACCAGTTCCAGGACCTCGGGGCCACCGAAGTGGGATATGCGAACGTGTTGCCAAGACATTGCGGAACCGTAGCACATTCGATTCCATAGGTGATGCCTGATATTGTGCGTCCACCCTCCACGAGGTGTCCGAGCCACCGTGGCAGCTCCGGTAGCGAGCTGGCTGGGGGCAACCTAAATCTGGTGCGTCTACCAGTTCCGCCATACCCGCATGGACCGGCAATCCCATGTAGCCATCATTCCGTCAATGTCGGGAACAAGGTTGGGTCAGGGCTAAAATGATGGTTGTTCGCACCAAATGCGAAGACTGTTGAAAATTAGCCTCGCCTGTGACAAAAGGCGTGTCAAATGTGACGGGACGCGACGATCCGCTTCTACAGAATGTGATAAGAAGTAGGAAAAACAAGAACTTATTCACATTTTGGAACGCAGTTTGGGAGAGTTTGAGCCGTATTTTCGGTCAAATCGCCAGGTTCCGTACCAAAAGCCATTCCCGGCAAGAATATACCGGCAGGCTGTAAACGGCAGAGGCCGTGGCAGTCTCATTGGTGAAAACAAAGGTTTTACGATGCAGGTCACCGAAACGCTCAACTCCGGTCTCAAGCGCGAGATCAAGATCACCGTGCCGGCTGGTGACATGGAAGCCAAGCTGATGGCGCGGCTCTCGGATGCCAGGAACAAGGTCCGCATCAACGGCTTCCGTCCCGGCAAGGTGCCGGTGCAGCACCTGCGCAAGGTCTACGGCAAGTCGTTCATGGCCGAAGTGGTCAACGAAATCCTCAACGATTCGACCCGTTCGATCATCACCGGGCGTGGCGAAAAGGCTGCCATGCAGCCCGAAGTCATCATGACCGAGGACGAGAAGGAAGCCGAGAAGATCTTGGCCGGCGGCGCCGACTTCGAGTTCCGCCTCAACTACGA
>NZ_RZQG01001305.1:0-1238 GCF_003998635.1 Mesorhizobium sp. M7D.F.Ca.US.004.03.1.1 | reverse complement strand
GTGGCGGCGGCGGTCAAGCGCATCAAGGGCCACACCGACCTGCCGGTCTGCGTCGGCTTCGGCGTCAAGACCGCCGAGCAGGCTCGGGTCATCGGCGCCAATGCCGACGGCGTCGTCGTCGGCACCGCCATCGTCAATGCGGTGGCCAACGTGCTGGGGCCGAAGGGCGAAAAGACCGCCGACCCGGCCGAAGCCGTCGCCACGCTGGTCAGCGGCCTTGCGCAAGGTGTGCGCTCGGCTCGCCTTGCTGCTGCCGAATAGTTTTCCTACGTCTTTAGCCAACTCTTCGTCAGGACAGGAGCCGAAGCGATGAACTGGATCACCAATTACGTTCGCCCGAAGATCAATTCGATGCTCGGCCGGCGCACCGACATGCCCGAGAATCTCTGGATCAAGGATCCGGAGACCGGCGAGATGGTGTTCCACAAGGATCTGGAATCCAACCAGTTCGTCATTCCGTCCTCCGGCCATCACATGAAGATCTCGGCCAAGGAGCGGCTGAGATTCTTCTTCGACGACGGCAAATACGAGACCCTGGACAACCCCAAGGTCATGCAGGATCCGCTGAAATTCCGCGACGAGAAGCGCTATGTCGACCGGTTGAAAGACGCCAAGGCCAAGACCGGCCTGGAGGATGCGATCATCAATGCCTTGGGGACCGTCGAAGGCCTGCCGGTGGTTGTGACGGTGCAGGACTTCGCCTTCATGGGCGGCTCGCTCGGCATGGCCGCCGGCGACGCCATCGTGCATGGCTTTGAGGCGGCCCTGCAGCGCAAGCGGCCGCTGATCCTGTTCGCCGCCTCCGGCGGCGCCCGCATGCAGGAAGGCATTTTGTCCCTCATGCAATTGCCGAGGACCACGGTCGGTGTCGATCGGCTGAAGGAAGCCGGCCTTCCCTACATCGTCGTTTTGACCAACCCGACAACCGGCGGCGTCACTGCCTCCTACGCCATGCTGGGCGACGTGCACATTGCCGAGCCCGGCGCGCTGATCGGTTTTGCCGGACCGCGCGTCATCGAACAGACGATCCGCGAGAAACTGCCGGACGGCTTCCAGCGCTCCGAATATCTGATGGAGCACGGCATGGTCGACATGGTGGTGTCACGGCTGGAACTGCGCGAAACGATCGCGCGCCTGCTCAAGATGCTGCTCAAGCTGCCGGAGGAGCAAAAGCCGCTGGAGCCGGAAATCCTGCCGCCCGCAACAATTCCGACCGAGGCACGTCCGCAGGCCTGACG
>NZ_RZQG01001304.1:0-1239 GCF_003998635.1 Mesorhizobium sp. M7D.F.Ca.US.004.03.1.1 | reverse complement strand
ATCCGACCCAGTGCGAGGCGATGACCCAGGTCTGCGTGCAGGTGTTCGGCAACAATGCTGCCCTCACCTTCGCCGGCAGCCAGGGCCATTTCGAGCTCAACGTCTACAACCCGCTGATGGCTTACAACTTCCTGCAGTCGGTGCAGCTGCTCTCCGACGCCTCGGTCTCCTTCACCGACAATTGCGTCGTCGGCATCGAAGCGCGCGAAGACAACATCAAGGCGGCGCTCGACCGCTCGCTGATGCTGGTGACCGCGCTGGCGCCGACCATCGGCTACGACAATGCCGCCAAGATCGCCAAGACCGCGCACAAGAAGGGCACCACGCTGCGCGAGGAAGCGCTCGCCACCGGGCTGGTCAGCGAGGCCGATTACGACCGGCTGGTGCGGCCGGAGGACATGACGCATCCGGGTTAAGCAATTCCAGGAAAAGTGTCTTGCGGTTTTCCGTCCGGAATTGCGTCAGCCAGAAACCCGACATTTCGCGACGGGAGAATTTACTACCGTCGCGATCTGACCCGACGCGAATTTTGCGCAAGCCGCCCGATCACAGAAATGTAAGTACTGTGAACAATGTGTCGCCACTCTGGCGGCTTTGGTGAACAGTCCGAGTGCTCTATCTCACCGGTATCAACCCCTCCCGGAGAGAACCACCATGTCCATCAACACTTCAGTCGCCGGTTCCGGCACGTCCAATGCCTCGACCACCATCCTCCTCGGCCGCGTCCTACTCGCGGTCATCTTCCTGCTTTCAGGTTTCGGCAAGCTCACCGCCATCGCCGGCACGGCCGGTTATTTCGGCAGCCTCGGCCTGCCTTTGCCGACCGTGACGGCCACTGTCGTCGGCCTGATCGAGCTTCTCGGCGGCCTCGCCATCCTCGTCGGCTTCCAGACCCGGATCGTCGCCTGGGTGCTCGCGATCTTCACCGTCGCTACCGGCTTGGTCGCCCACACCGGTTGGGCTGACCAGATGCAGATGATCCAGTTTCTCAAGAACCTCGCCATCGCGGGCGGCTTCCTCCTGCTGGCCTCCTCGGGCGCCGGCTCCTATTCGATCGACGCCAAGCGCGGCTGAGCCACGACCACCAACAATCAAAAGAGGGGCGCGGAATTTTCCGCGCCCCTCTTTCGTTGTCTGTGCAGGCGTCCCAGCCAGCCGATTCCTGCTAGGGTCGCTGCGTCGGAATTGGCACAACCGCCCGGCCCGACCCGACAACGGAGGTGAACGCATGCCCCGCAA
>NZ_RZQG01001303.1:0-1246 GCF_003998635.1 Mesorhizobium sp. M7D.F.Ca.US.004.03.1.1 | reverse complement strand
ACCCGACATTGCTGTCGGGTTTTGCCGAAGGGGAAATAAGGACGGAGAGGCTCCATCCCAAGCCCGGCACGTCACAAACAAAAAACCCGGGCGCATCGGCCCGGGTTCGAAGGAGGAAGAAAGAACTGTGATCAGGCGGCCTGTTCCAGGCTTGCCTTCCATTTTCCAAGCGCCGCCAGATGGTTCATATGGGCGCGATGGGTGAAGGCGGCCTGGCCGGCGGCGACGTTCGAGGCCTTGCCGCTCCAAGCTTTCTGCGGCGCGGCCTGCAGCGCGCGGCCATAGGAGAAGGTCAGCTTCCAGGGATGCGGGCCGATGGCGTTGATGGCGTTGAGGTTGGCGGTCGCCTCCTCGTCCTCCTGGCCGCCGGAGAGGAAGGCGATGCCCGGCACCGCTGCCGGTACGGTTTCGCGGAACAGTTTTATGGTCTTTTCCGCGACTTCTTCCGGACTGCTCACCTTGCCCGATTTCTTGCCGGCCAGCACCATGTTGGGCTTCAGGATGGTGCCTTCGAGCACCACGCGCGCCGCATGGAGCTCGTCATAGAGCTTGATCAGCGTTGCCTTCGAGATCTCGTAGCAGGTGTCGATGTCGTGGGCGCCGTCCATCAGCACTTCCGGCTCGACGATTGGCACGATGCCGGCCTCCTGGCAAAGGGCTGCATAGCGGGCGAGCGCATGGGCGTTCGAGTTGATCGAGTTGGCCGAGGGCACGCCCTTGGCCTGGTCGATGTCGATCACCGCGCGCCATTTGGCGAAGCGGGCGCCGAGCTTGTAGTAGTCGGCAAGGCGCTCGCGCAGGCCATCGAGGCCCTCGGTGATGGTGTCGCCGGGAAAGCCGGCCAGCGGCTTGGCGCCGGCATCGACCTTGATGCCGGGGATGGCGCCGGCCGCCTTGATGATGTCGACCAGCGGCGTGCCGTCGGCGGCCTTCTGGTGGATCGTCTCGTCATAGAGGATGACGCCGGAAATGTAGCGGGTCATCGCCTCCCTGGCGCGGAACATCATCTCGCGGTAGTCGCGTCGGCTGTCGGCGGTCGATTCAACGCCAATGACGTCGAAGCGCTTCTTGATGGTGCCGGAACTTTCGTCGGCGGCTAGCAGGCCCTTGCCATCGGCGACGATCGCGGCGGCAATGTCTTCGAGACGTTCGCTCATTGTTGCTTCTCCTGAAGGGGTTCGTTCCGCGCTTAACGGAAGTCTACCGCCAAAGGAATGGCATCGGAAAGCGCGAATCGATTGAAAGC
>NZ_RZQG01001302.1:0-1246 GCF_003998635.1 Mesorhizobium sp. M7D.F.Ca.US.004.03.1.1 | reverse complement strand
CCTCGACGCCGGCTGCACCGCCGCGCAACAATTCCATGCCGATGGCCGCCTCGATCTCCTCGGCGGCAATGCCGCCGGGCCTCAGCAGCCGCATTCTGTCCCCCTCGGCCTTGACGATGGTCGACTCCAGCCCGACGGGGGTCGCGCCGCCATCGACCACCAGCTTGATCCGCGCACCGAGATCGGCCGCCACCGCTTGCGCGGTCGTTGCACTGATCTTGCCGGATGAATTGGCGCTGGGTGCTGCAAGCGGGCGGCCGAGCCTGGCGATCAGGTCACCGCCAAAGCCCCTCGGCATGCGCAAGGCAATCGTATCGAGCCCGGCCGTGACCAGCGGATGGATGCTGTTGCCGGGCCGTTGCGGCAGCACCAGCGTCAGCGGACCGGGCCAGAATGCCAGCGCCAGTTTCTTCGACAGCGGATCGAACAGCGCGAGGCGCTCGGCCATCGCCATGTCGGCGACATGGGCGATCAGCGGGTTGAAGCGCGGCCGCCCCTTGGCTTCAAAGATGCGCGCCACACCGATGCCGTTGGTGGCGTCGCCGGCAAGCCCGTAGACGGTTTCCGTCGGGATGGCGACGACATCGCCACCCCTGAGCAGCGCCAGCGCCCGCTCCAGCGCCTCGCCGACGGCAAGTATTTCAGCCACTCTCGTCACCTCACAGATGCCGGGGTGCGTAGTACGATGGCGGCCGTTGGGCAAGCCGGCTGTTGGGCAAGGCGACTGTGGCAACACAGGGCATTGGTGATTTATCAATTCCTAAAATGCTACGTTTCGACGAAAGCCCACGTCAATCACGGCCTGCTATTGAGCAGCTTCTGGGCAAAAGGGGAGCTATATCAGTGTCCGTGCGCATACTGATGGGGATCGTTCTGGCTGCGGCGAGCGGTGGGGCCCAGGCATCGTCGCTGGTTTTTCCCAGTGCGCCGTCCTCGACACCGTCGATTGTCAGGGTCGGTATCCCCGACCAGCCTAAAACCGCCGAAGCAGCGAAAACCAAGCATGCGCCGTCGGTGCTGGCACTTGGCGCAGCAGAGCCCGACGTCACCTATGAAAAGGTGGCGGCCATACCGAACAAGCCAGAGGCCAGGCATGGCTTCCAGCCAGGCCCGATGGTCATTCGTGGCGGCGTTACCGGTCCCGACTTCCCAGCACCGGCGCCAACCGCCGCGCCAGCGACAGGTGCCGCGCCGACCACAGGCACCGCGCCGGCGGCAGGCGCTGCTCCGGCGGCAGGCACTGCGC
>NZ_RZQG01001301.1:0-1250 GCF_003998635.1 Mesorhizobium sp. M7D.F.Ca.US.004.03.1.1 | reverse complement strand
CGCTGCATGGATTGCGGCATTCCGTTCTGCCACGGGCCGACGGGATGCCCGATCCACAACCAGATTCCGGACTGGAACGACCTCGTCTACAATGGCGACTGGGACAACGCGATCCGGAACTTGCATTCGACCAACAATTTCCCGGAGTTCACCGGCCGCATCTGCCCCGCACCCTGCGAGGAAGCCTGCACGCTGAACCTCGAGGACATTCCCGTCGCCATCAAGACGGTCGAGCAGGCGATTGCCGACAAGGCCTATGAAACCGGCCACATCAGGCCCTATCCGCCGGAGAAGAAGACCGGCAAGCGGGTCGCCATCATCGGCTCCGGCCCTGCCGGCATGGCGGCTGCCCAGCAGCTTGGCCGCGCTGGCCACGACGTCCATGTCTACGAGCGCGAGAGCCGGCCTGGCGGGCTGATGCGTTACGGCATTCCCGACTTCAAGATCGAGAAGCACTATATCGACCGGCGCATCGAGCAGATGCAGGGCGAGGGCGTGACCTTCCATTGCGGCGTCAATGTCGGCGTCGACAAGCCGGTTGCCGAGCTGCTCGCCGAACATGATGCCGTGCTTTATTGTGGCGGTTCGGAAACACCGCGCGCGGCCGGTATCCCCGGCGATGATCTCGGCGGCGTGCATGACGCGATGCCCTATCTGGTGCAGCAGAACCGCCGGGTCGGCGGCGAACCTATCCAGTCGGTGGCGTGGCCGTCGCATCCAATTATCGCCGGCGGCCAGCATGTCGTCGTCGTCGGTGGCGGCGATACCGCGTCCGATTGTGTCGGCACCGCCTTCCGCCAAGGTGCGGTGCGCGTCACCCAGCTCGACATCCGCCCACAGCCGCCGGAGAAGGAAGACAAGCTTTCGGTCTGGCCCTACTGGGCGACCAAGATGCGCACTTCGTCCTCGCAGGCCGAAGGCGCGGAGCGCGAATTCCAGGTGGCGACACTCGAATTCATCGGCGAGGAAGGCCAGTTGACCGGCGTCAAATGCTGCGAGGTCGACGACAAGCGCAAGCCGATCGCCGGCACCGAATTCGTCATCCGCGCCGATCTCGCCTTCATCGCCATCGGCTTTGCCGGGCCGGCTGCGGCCGGAGTGGCTGGGGAATTGGAGGGTGAGATGAAGATCGCCACCGACAGCCGCCGCTCCAGGAATGTCGAGGCCAATGACCGCGACTACAGGACCAGCGTCGACAGGCTCTATGCGGCCGGCGACGTGCGTCGTGGCCAGTCGCTGGTCGTCTGGGC
>NZ_RZQG01001300.1:0-1251 GCF_003998635.1 Mesorhizobium sp. M7D.F.Ca.US.004.03.1.1 | reverse complement strand
TCGTCTATGTCTCGGCCACTGGCGCGACCGCGGTCGAGAACCTCGCCTATGCGCAGCGTCTCGGCATCTGGGGCAGCGAGGATTTTCCCTTCGCCAACCGCGCCGAGTTCGTCGCCGCAATAGAGGATGGCGGTGTCGCAGCAATGGAAGTGCTCGCCCGCGATCTCAAATCGCTCGGCCTCTATGCGGCGCGTTCGCTCTCCTATGACGGTGTCGAATACGACCTGCTCGAGCATGCGCTGACCGAGGAACAGATCCGCATCTACAATGCCTATGCCGATGCGTTCCAGGTCATTCACAACAACCTGACCGCCGCACTCGAGGCGACCAACATCACCAACGAGGCCGGCACGCTGAACCGCGACGCAAAATCGGCGGCGCGCTCGGCCTTCGAGAGCACCAAGCAACGCTTCTTCAGCCATCTCATCACCTCGATGATGACGCCGACCCTGATCGGCGCGATCGAAAAGGACCGGGTCCGAGGTCATTCGGCGGTCGTGCAGATCGTCTCGACCGGCGAGGCGCTGATGGAACGACGTCTTGCCGAAATCCCGACCGAGGAATGGTCGGACCTGCATGTCGACGTCACGCCGCGCGAGTACGTCGGCGGGTACTTGATGCACTCCTTCCCAACCCAATTGTTCGAGGAATATTCGGACGCGGAGGGGAACGTCTATTCGCGGCCTGTCCACGACGAAGATGGCAATCCGGTTCAATGCCGCGAGGCCGTTCGCCGGCGCGACGAGATGGTCGAAAAACTCGCATCGCTGCCGCCGGTCGGCAGCGCGCTCGACCAAATCATCCATCACTTTGGCACCGACACCGTCGCCGAGGTGACCGGCCGGTCGCGCCGCATCGTGAAGAAGACCGGCCGCGACGGCATCGACCGGCTGGCCGTGGAAAACCGCCCTGGTTCGGCCAATCTCGCCGAGACCCAGAGTTTCATGGACGACGACAAGCGCGTACTGATCTTTTCGGACGCCGGCGGCACAGGCCGCTCCTACCACGCTGATCTCGGGGTCAGGAACCAGAGGCTGCGCAAGCACTATCTGCTCGAAGCCGGCTGGCGCGCCGACAATGCCATCCAGGGACTCGGACGGACCCACCGCACAAATCAGAAGCAACCTCCGTTGTTCCGGCCCATGGCCGCCAATGTGAAGGCCGGCAAGCGCTTCCTGTCGACGATCGCACGACGGCTCGACACGCTCGGCGCGATCACGCGCGGCCAGCGCCAGACTGGCGGGGCAGGGC
>NZ_RZQG01000012.1:0-23364 GCF_003998635.1 Mesorhizobium sp. M7D.F.Ca.US.004.03.1.1 | reverse complement strand
GCCCCCAGCCTTCGGTCACCGGCTTGCGGCCGACCGTCACCAGGATCCTGTCCGCGGCGACCTTGGCGTTCTTGCCGTCTGAGGTCTCGACCAGCAGCGCATCGCCTTTGGTCGACAGCCCCTTGGCCTTGGCACCCAGCATCACCTCGACGCCCAGTGCGTTGAGCCGCTTGACCACCGGCCGCGTCAACTCGGCGTCATACTGCGCCAGCACGCGCGGCAAGGCCTCGACCACTGTCACCCAGCGCCCATTTTCACGAAAGCCATGCCGAGTTCCAGCCCGATATAGCCGCCACCGACGACGGCGAGTTTTTGCGGCACTTCGTTCAGCGCCAGCGCCTCCGTGGAGGAAATCACCGGACCGCCAAAGGGCATGAACGAAAGGTCCACCGGCGCCGAACCGGTGGCGATGACAATCGTCTCGGCCCGGATCACTTGGCTTCCCGTCTCGGTCTCGACCGCGACGGTCTTGCCGTCGCGAAACATTGCCCAACCATGCACGGTCTTGACGCCGGCCTTCTTGAGCAGACCGGCAACGCCACTGTTGAGCCGGCTGACAATGCCGTCCTTCCAGGCGACGGTTCGGGCGAGGTCGAGCGTGGGTGCGGTGACCGAAATGCCGAGCGGGCTATTGCCGCCTTCCATGTGCGAGACCTTCTCGAACTCCTCGGCCGCATGGATCAGCGCCTTGGACGGGATGCAGCCGACATTGAGGCAGGTGCCGCCCGGTTTGCCGGCTTCGACGATCACCGTGTCGACGCCGAGCTGTCCGGCGCGGATGGCGCAGACGTAACCACCGGGACCGGCGCCGATGACGAGCAGCTTGCAGGAGATTTCTTTCATCTTGGCTCGCTCTTTCTGGTGAGGAAGGCCCCCTCATCCGGCCGCTTCGCGTCCACCTTCTCCCCGCTGGGGAGAAGAGACGAGCTTTGGCGCCGGCGACCTCCTCTCCCCTCGGGGAGAGGTCGGATTGCCCCGAATTGCCTTTGCAATTCGGTTGGCAATCCGGGTGAGGGGGTCTTTGCGACGGCTCTCATCGCATCAATCCACGAAAATCAGCGCCGGCGTTTCCAGCAGCGTCTTGATGCGCTGGATGAACACCGCCGCGTTCCAGCCGTCGATGACGCGATGGTCGAAACTGGAGGACAGGTTCATCATCTTGCGCGGGATGAACTGGGTGCCGTCCCACACCGGCCGCACCATCATCTTGTTGACGCCGATGATCGCCACTTCCGGATGGTTGATGACCGGCGTCGTCGCCACGCCGCCCATGGCGCCGAGCGAGGTGATGGTGATGGTCGAGCCGGACAGCTCGTCACGTGTCGCCGTGCCGGACTTGGCCGCCTCGGCCAGCCTGATAACCTCGGCGCCGCAATCCCAGATGTCGCGCGCCTCGGCATGCTTGACCACCGGCACCACCAGCCCCGACGGCGTCTGCGCGGCAATGCCGATATGGATGCCGCCATGCTGGTGGATGATTCCGGCCTCGTCGTCGAACAGCGAATTGAGATTGGGCTGGTCCGATATCGCCTTGACCATCGCCCGCATCAGGAACGGCAGCAGCGTCAGCTTCGGCCGCTCCACGCCCGGACGCTTCTCCTTGTTGAGCGCGGCGCGCAATTCCTCGAGCGCGGTGACGTCGATCTCCTCGACATAGGTGATGTGCGGGATGCGCGATTTGGACAGCGACATCTTCTCGGCGATCTTGCGCCGCAAGCCCACCACCTTGATGTCCTGTACCGCATCGTTACGGGCGAGGCCGGATGCCTTGGCGACCTGCGGACCGCGCGCCAGGAAAGCCTCGATATCCTCGTGGCCGATGCGGCCGGCCGGACCGGATCCCGCAACCTGCCTGAGATCGATGCCCGCCTCTTTTGCCCTCAGACGAACCGCCGGCGAGGCCAGCGGTCTTTCGCCTTCAGGACGCGGCGCGCCGGAGACGGACGGCTGCGCCGTGCTTTTCGAAACGGCCGATGGGGCCGCCGGTTTCGCCTTTGGCTCGTCGCTCTTTGGCGATGTCTTCACAACCGGCGGCGCGGCAGCCTCGGGTTTCGGGGTCGGGAGTTTTGCCGGAGGCTCGGCGGCCACCGCTTCCGCTGCGCCGCTTTGCGGCTTCGCATTGCCCTCGCCCGCCACCTTCAGCCGCACGATGGGCGAACCGATCGCCACCGTGTCGCCGATCTCGGCGCCCAGCCACAGGATTTCGCCATCGACCGGCGACGGGATTTCGACCGTTGCCTTGTCGGTCATGACGGCGGCAAGCACGGTGTCCTCGCGCACGATGTCGCCGATCTTGACGTGCCATTCGACGAGCTCGGCCTCGGCGACACCTTCGCCGACATCGGGCAGCTTGATGATGTGTTCACCCATGTCAGGCTCCCATGGTTTCAAGCAAAGCGCGGCCGACGCGCGCGGGACCGGGGAAATAGTCCCATTCCTGCGCATGCGGATAGGGCGTGTCCCAGCCGGCGACCCGCGCCACTGGCGCCTCCAGATGGTAGAAACAATTTTCCTGCACCAAGGCCGACAGCTCGGCGCCGAAGCCCGACGTCAGCGTCGCCTCGTGCACGATGACGCAGCGCCCGGTCTTCTTGACCGAGGCGACGATCGTATCGAGGTCGAGCGGCAGAAGCGTCCTGAGATCGATGATCTCGGCATCGATGCCAGTTTCCTCGACCGCGGCCTGCGCGACATAGACCATGGTGCCGTAGGCCAGCACGGTGATCGCTGAGCCCGCCCGGCGGATCGCCGCCTTGCCGAGCGGCACGGTGTAGTGGCCGTCGGCGACTTCGCCGAGCTCATGCTTCGACCATGGCGTTACCGGCCGGTCGTGATGGCCGTCGAAGGGACCGTTGTAGAGCCGCTTCGGCTCAAGGAAGATCACCGGATCCGGATCTTCGATGGCCGCGATCAGCAGCCCCTTGGCGTCATGCGGATTGGACGGCACCACCGTCTTCAACCCCGACACATGGGTGAACAGCGCTTCCGGGCTCTGGCTGTGCGTCTGGCCGCCGAAGATGCCACCGCCGGTCGGCATCCGCACCACGATCGGGCAGGTGAAATCGCCGTTGGAGCGATAGCGCAGCCGCGCCGCTTCCTGGGTCAGCTGGTCGTAAGCCGGATACATATAGTCGGCAAACTGAATTTCCACGCACGGCTTCAAGCCATAGGCGGCCATGCCGATGGCCGAGCCGACAATGCCGGATTCGTTGATCGGCGCGTCGAAGCAGCGGCTCTTGCCGTATTTGGCCTGCAGGCCCTGCGTGCAGCGGAAGACGCCGCCGAAGAAGCCGACATCCTCGCCGAACACGACAACTTTGCTGTCGCGCCCCATCGACACATCCATGGCGTCGCGGATGGCCTCGATCATGGTCCGTCTCGGCATGGCTCAGACTCCCGCCTGCTGGCGCTGGCGCCGCAGATGCGGCGGCATTTCGGCGTAGAGGCCCTCGAACATGTCGCGCGTCGACGGCTTGCCTCCGGCATGCAGCGTGCCGTGGCTTTCGGCTTCCTTTTGTGCCGCGATCACTGTGTCGAGGATTTCCGCCTCGGCCTGCGCGTGCCGCTCGTCCGACCAGACACCGAGCCCTATCAGATGGTTCTTCAGCCGCACGATCGGGTCGCCGAGCGGCCAGGCGTCGGATTCGGTCTTTGGCCGGTAGGCGGACGGATCATCCGAGCTCGAATGCGCGCCGGCACGGTAGGTGACATATTCGACCAGCGTCGGCCCGAGATTGCTGCGCGCCCGCTCCGCCGCCCATTTGGCGACCGCATGGACGGCGAGATAGTCATTGCCGTCGACGCGCAATGACGGGATGCCGAAGCCGAGGCCTCTTGCCGCGAACGTGCCCGAACCGCCGCGCGCAATGCCCTGGAAAGTCGAGATCGCCCACTGGTTGTTGACGACATTGAGCACCACCGGCGCCTTGTAGGTGGAGGCGAACACCAGCGCCGAATGAAAGTCGGATTCGGCGGTCGAGCCATCGCCGATCCAGGCGGCGGCGATCTTCGAATCATTGCTGATCGCCGAAGCCATCGCCCAGCCGACCGCCTGGATATACTGCGTCGCCAGATTGCCGGAGATCGAGAAGAAGCCGTGCTCCTTCGACGAATACATGATCGGCAATTGCCGGCCCTTCAGCGGATCGGCCTCGTTGGAATAGATCTGGTTCATCATTGTGACCATCGGGTAGCCGTCGGCGATGAGCAGCCCGGCCTGGCGATAGGTCGGAAAGTTCATGTCGCCGGGTTCAAGCGCCTTGCGGAAGGCGCAAGCCACCGCCTCTTCTCCCAGATGCTGCATGTAGAACGAGGTCTTGCCCTGCCGCTGCGCCATCTGCATGCGCGCATCGAAGGTCCTGAGCGTCATCATATGGCGCAGGCCGGCCAAAAGCTCGTCGCTGGACAGCAGTCCGGCCCAAGGGCCGACGGCTTCGCCATTGCGGTTCAGCACCCGGATGATCGAGAAGGCATGATCGCGGATGGTGCGCGGATCGACATCAATCTCGGGGCGCGGCACCGAGCCGGCCTTCGGGATCGGCACATTGGAAAAGTCAGGCGTTCCGCCCGGCCGCACTTCCGGCTCCGGAACGTGAAAACGCAACATCCCAGCATCGGCCATGACCTTTGTCCTCCAATGTTGCCTGGAACAGATATTTGCATATCTGCGCGGCCAGACCAGTGCGAATTCGTCGGGCAAGCCTGCGGACCTCGGTCCGGTCGCGCCGGCCGATCCAGCCTCCCCAGCACCAAGATGAAGATATGTCCGCGAAATTTCTCGTCGATGTTGGGCGGTCGCGCGCAATTAGGGAGAAGGTTGGGCCGGGTTTGCCGGAAGATAAGGTAAGTTGGCGAAAGCGGCGGTATCTCCCCCCTCGTGGGGGAGATGTCGCCGAAGGCAACAGAGGGGGTGGCCGCGCATGAAGCGCCGGCCTCCATCTGCCGCAAGCAGGTCGCATCCAATCGAACCGACCCCCTCTGGCCTGCGGCCATCTCCTCCTCGAGGGGGGGAGATCACGCACTCCACCATTTCACCCCGCCCCCGCATCATGCTAACCAACCCGCCATGGCACAGAAGAAAGCTTACGAGGTCGATGGGTGGTTGGCGCGGCCGGACCAGCGCATCTCCATTGTCCTGCTTTACGGCCCCGATCGCGGCCTCGTCTCCGAGCGGGCGAAGGCCTTTGCCGAAAAGACCGGCCTGCCGCTCGACGACCCGTTCTCGGTGGTCCGGCTCGAGGGGTCGGAGGTCGATCGCGACGAGGGCCGGCTGCTTGACGAAGCCCGCACCGTGCCGATGTTCTCCGACCGGCGCCTGCTTTGGGTGCGCAATGCCAGCGGCCAGAAGGCGCTGGCCGACGACGTCAAGGCGCTGACGGCGGAGCCCGCGCGAGACGCGATCATCCTGATCGAGGCCGGCGATCTCAAGAAGGGCGTCGGGCTGCGCGCCATCGTCGAGGCGGCGGACACTGCCATGGCGCTACCGTGCTATGCCGATGAAGCCCGCGACATCGACGCGGTCATCGACGATGAACTGCGCAAGGCCGGCATGTCGATGACCATGGAGGCGAGGCAGGCGCTGCGCCGCAATCTCGGCGGCGACCGGCTGGCCTCGCGCGGTGAGATAGAAAAACTCATTCTCTACGCCCATGGCCAGAACGAGATCGGGCTGGAGGAGGTCAAGGCGATGTCGGGCGACGTGTCCGGCGCCTCCTTCGATGACGCCGTCGATGCGCTTCTCGAAGGCAAGATCGGCGACTTCGACACCGCCTTTAGCCGCCATTGCCAGTCGGGCGGCCAGCCCTTCCTGGTGCTGTCCTCGGCGATGCGGCAGTTGCAGCAGATCCAAGTCATGCGCGGCCAGATGGACTCAGGCAATCGAAGCGCCGCCTCGGTCGTCGCCGCCGCTCGGCCGCCGGTGTTTTTCTCTCGTCGTAAGCTGGTCGAGAAGGCCCTGGAGCGCTGGAGCACCGACGCGCTCAGCCGCGCGCTGACCCGGCTGCAGACGGCGGTGCTGCAGACGCGGAGGCGACCGGATCTTTCCGTGGCGCTGGCACGGCAGGCACTGCTGGGGATAGCGGTCGAGAGCAGCAGGCTGGCGCAGCGGTAGGAGAGCGATCCTCCTCCTTTCGGCGCCGAGCCGCTGGCTCCATTCGTCAATTCATTGTAATGGCGCCCACCGGCTGAAAGGTTGGCAGCGCCTGTGGAAAGACCAGTACCGCCGCGCCATAAAGAAGCAGAGCGATACCCGACACCTTTGCGATCCCACCTCCTGACGGGAGGGTCTTTTCCGCAAAGATTAGCAAGGTGACCACGGCCATTGCGGCGACGTTCATGATCCCGAGAGGAAAGAGGGCGAGAAACAAAAGCCAGCAGCAGCCCAGGCAAAAAAGTCCATGCTCCAGGCCCATGCGAACCGCACCCCAGTAACCATCGCGCCATGAGGTCAGGATGAAGCCAATCGGCGTGCGGCATTTGGCCAGACATAGATCTTTCAGTGGGGAGAGTTGATAGGCGCCCCCGATCATCAGCAGCGCGCCGCCGATACGCGCGGCCGTCGCCGTGGACAATCCCACACGCCCGGCAAGCATCTCCGCACCCGCCGCCCCGGCAAAGGCGATAACGCCCATCACGCCCCAAACCAGCATGTACCCGGCCACGAACACCCAGCTCGAGACAAAGGTCTCGCCCCGGCCCTGTTTGCCGGCCTGGACCTGGTGAAACGTCAGGATCATGGGCGCGGCCGTCGGAAACATCATGGCAATCATCATGATCATCCAGACGGCAAGAAACAGCGGCGCCTTCATGCCCATGGTGAGTGCGTACATTTCCATGCGCATGTCCACGTCCATGCCCATCTGCTCCCAGATAAGCAGGGTCCACGCCGCCGCAGCGATAGCGATCAGCAGCGCGAGAATTATGTATCGCTGCAACGTCGGCGCCATGGACGGGTCGTTTCGTACTATGCGGCCAACGGCTACTGCTGGCCAGACCAATTGATCGGGGCGTAATGTCCGTTTCGGCGGGAATTGTCCCAGCTCATGCCATGGTCGCTGAATGTACTGCCTTCCGCCCCCATCGCCAGGGCGAGCCAGTCGGGATTGATAGGATGGCCGGTGGCCGCCCACATCTGCCCGTCCTCGCGCATTGTCGGCAGCGGCTCGACCGCCATCTGCATGACGCCCGCGATCTCCGCCGACCGCTTCTTGCCGTCTATCCGGTAGCTTATCGGCACCTTCTTGGCGCCAAGGTTCGTGCCAATCATGGGCGCCAGCACCGCCATCGGGCCGCCCGCGGCGCCAGTGAAGATGGCACCTAGCGCCTCTGTTTGCCTGTCATCGGCCCGTTCGTCGATATAGGCGGCGGCCGTCCAATTGCCGTTTGCCATCGGACCCGGCGTGTGAGCAACCATCGCGACACTGAGCCCATCCAATCGAACGTCGCCGTAGTTGCCCGTATCGATATGAAAGACCAAACCGACGTCGCAAACACCTCTCGTCGGCTTCGATGTCAGCTGCGCGTTGGTGGACAGCAGGCAAGGACATACGACATCGCAGCTACAATTTTCGAAGTAACTTCCGGACAATTGCCAACGGACTGCCATTTGCACCTCCCACTTGCGTCAGGCGCGTCGGCATATCGCTTTGGCAAGGCGGTGCCATTTCACGACTATTGTAGGAACGGCAAATAGCCCTTGCCTCGACTGACCGGCACGCTAGGGCACATAATTTAAGCCATATGTAATATAGGTTACGCCGTTGCCTGGCACTGTCAAGCCGCGAGCGCCAGGGCTGGCGACAGGCGGTGCTCGGGATCGCGGTTGAGAGCGCGAGGCTGGGGCAGCGCGCCCAATCTCCCCTCTCGAGGGGATTCGCGGCTTCGCCGATTTCGCCAATCACCATTGCCACAAAGGAAAAAGGCCGCCCAACGGCCAGCCCTTTCCATATGCGCCAAATCAATCTCCGACTTGAAGATAATTCGCCGGCTAACTACCGCTCCTGCTTTAGCCGCCGGCACAGCTCATCCAGCTGCTCCAGCGACCGATACGAAACCCGCAGGACGCCGCCCTTGCCCTTGTGATCCACCGATACGATCATGCCGATCGTGTCGGTCAGCAGCTTTTCCAGCGCCAGCGTGTCGGCGTCCTTTTGCTCCGGGCTTGGCGCAGGCTTGGCTTCCTTCGCACTGCTGCTGCCGGCCGGCATCTGCGCCAGCGCTTCGGCTTGCCGCACCGAAAGCCCCTCTTCGACGATGCGCTTGGCAAGGCCGGCCGGATCCTCGGCCGTCACCAGCGTGCGGGCGTGGCCCGCAGACAGTGCGCCGTCGACCAGCATGTCGCGGATCACGTCGGGCAGCTTCAGCAGGCGTAGCGTGTTGGCGACATGGCTGCGGCTCTTGCCGATCACCTGGCCGAGATCGGCTTGGGTGTAGCCGTGATCGTCGATCAGCTGCTGGTAGCCAAGCGCTTCCTCGACCGCGTTAAGATCAGTGCGCTGGACGTTCTCGATGATTGCCAGCTCGAGCGCGGTGCGGTCGTTGACCTCGCGGATAATGACCGGGATCTCGGACAGCCCGGCACGCTGCGCCGCGCGCCAGCGGCGCTCGCCGGCGATGATCTCGTAGCGGCCGGCCTGTGTCGGCGAAGGCCGCGCCACCACCGGCTGGACGACGCCATGCTCGCGGATCGACTGCGCAAGATCGGTCAGATCGGCGTCGCCGAAATGCCGGCGCGGATTTTTCGGATTTGGCGTCAGGAACTCGATCGGCACCTTGCCGTCGGCGCTCATACCCGGCTTTTCGGGTGCTACTGGGCGATCAATCTCGCCGATCAGCGCTGCCAGTCCACGGCCCAGTCTCTTTCTCGAAAGGTCTTCGCTCATTTTTATTCCAAAGTCCCGGATCGTTTCGGTATCGAATCGGCTTTTAACTGTGTGGACGGTCTATTAAGCAGCGCGTAACTTGCGCTCACGGCGGATCACTTCCGACGCCAGTTGCAGATAGGCCTGGCTACCCGAGCATTTCAGGTCGTAGAGGATCGCCGGCTTGCCGTAAGACGGCGCCTCGGACACCCGAACATTGCGCGGAATGATGGTCTCGTAGACCTTGTCGCCCATATGCGCCCGCACATCCTGCACCACCTGGTTGGCGAGATTGTTGCGGCCGTCATACATGGTCAGCACGATGCCCTGGATGGTGAGATCCGGATTGATCGAACGGCGCACCTGCTCGACCGTTTCCAGCAATTGGCTGAGACCTTCGAGCGCGAAGAATTCGCATTGCAGCGGCACAAGAACAGAATCGGCTGCCGCCATGGAATTCAAAGTCAAAAGGTTGAGCGACGGCGGGCAGTCGATCAGCACATAGCCGAACGGCGCCCCACGGGCGGTTGCGGCGCGAAGCGCATTGCGCAGCTTGAGCACACGGTCGGGTGCGGAGGCGATCTCCATTTCGATGCCGAGCAGATCGAGCGTCGACGGCACGATCGACAGGCCAGGCACAGCCGTCGGGATGGCCGCGGCTTCCAGCTCCAGCTCGCCGGTCAGCACGTCATAGGACGAGACCGTCCGATCCTTGCGGTCAATGCCAAGGCCGGTGCTGGCATTGCCTTGCGGATCGAGATCGACGATCAGCACCTTTTCGCCGATCGCGGCCAGCGCGGTCGCCAGATTGATGGCGGTAGTGGTCTTGCCGACGCCGCCCTTTTGGTTGGCTACGGTGATGATTCGGGGGCCATTCTTCATCATGGGTCTATGCCAGAAGTTCATTTTGGGTCGCCAAATGGTCTGAAAGGTCGCAGATCAGACAGGTCGCAGGTTCGACAATTCAAGGATGACCCCATGAGGGTCGGTCACACTTGGATGTTCTACCAGATCGAAGGACCATCGGTGAACGCTTTCTTGCACTTCGGCGCGGTAATCCCGGCCTTTGTGGAACAGGCCGCGCGCGCCCGACGTCAGCCAGGGCGCCGACAGGTCCAACAAGGTCGAAAGCGAGGCCAGCGCTCGCGCCGTGACGATTTGCGGTGTCGAAACAAGCGCATGGCTGTCGTCGATGCGGCGCGCCACGACCCGCGCCGGCAGGCTGAACTGTCCGACCACGGTCTGCAGGAAGGATGCTTTTTTGCGATTGCTTTCAACCAGATCGATGCTGGCGCCGTCGCGCTCGGCAAGCAGAAAAGCCATGACGAGGCCGGGGAATCCGCCGCCCGAGCCGAAATCCACCCAGCGTGTGGCGGTCGGCTCTATGCGCCCGAGCTGCGCGCTGTCGAGGATGTGGCGCTGCCAGACATCGCCCGACGTCGACTGCGCCACAAGATTGATGCTGCGGTTCCATTTCTGGAACATCTGCTCGAACGCCATCAGCCGATCGAATGTTTCACGTGAAACCGGGCCCGCCGCATCCTGCAGACTCTCTAGGGACATAGAACTCACGCAACATCCTTTTGTGGGCGCTGGGCGCTCTCTGCATGGCGGACATGCGCGACAATGATCGCCAGCGCCGCCGGTGTCATGCCTTCCATGCGCTGGGCATCGGCGATCGAGCGCGGCCGCCGTACCTGCATCTTCTGCTTCAACTCGTTCGACAGTCCCGGCACGCCGGCGAAATCGACCGCCTCAGGGATCAAGCGGCTCTCTTCATGCCGGATTTGCGCCACATCCGTCCTTTGGCGATCGAGATAGACCGAATATTTCGCTTCCGTTTCGAGACGTTCCGCCGTCTTGCCGTCGATTTCCGCGAACCGCGAATCGATACGAGCCAGCCAGGCCACATCGACGTCGGGATAGGACAGCAATTCATAGCCGGACCGGCGCACGCCATCCCGGTTGATCTCCAGCCCATGACGCGCCGCTTCATTGGGGGTCAGGGTGAGCGACTTCGCCAGTTCTCGCGCCTCATCGAGATGCTGCATGACATGCTCGTAGCGCCGCATCCGCCGCGTCGAGGCGATGCCCAGTTTCGCCGCCAATGGCGTCAGCCGCTCATCGGCATTGTCGGCGCGCAGCGAGAGTCGGAACTCAGCCCGCGAGGTGAACATCCGGTAGGGTTCGCTGATGCCGCGGCTGGTCAAATCGTCGACCATCACCCCGATATAGGCCTCGGTGCGGCTGAGCACGATCTGCTCGCTGCCTGCCGCCCGCCGCGCCGCATTGAGGCCGGCGAGCAGGCCCTGCCCGGCCGCTTCTTCATAGCCGGTCGTGCCATTGATCTGCCCGGCGAGGAAGAGGCCACTAATGCGCTTCGTCTCCAGGGTCTGATGCAGCTCGCGCGGATCGACATGATCATATTCAATGGCATAGCCGGGCTGCAGCATGGTTGCGCGTTCGAGCCCGGGAATGGTTTTCAGGATATCAAGCTGCACATCCTCAGGCAGCGAGGTCGAAATCCCATTGGGATAGACGGTGTCGTCGTCCAACCCTTCCGGCTCCAGAAAGATCTGGTGTCCATCCCGATCGCCGAACTTGACGATCTTGTCCTCGATCGACGGGCAATAGCGCGGCCCGACCCCTTCGATCGAACCGGAATACATGGCCGAGCGGCGGAGATTGGCGCGGATCAAATCATGAGTTGCCGTAGTGGTCCGCGTGATGCCGCACTCGATCTGCGGCGTCTCGATGCGGTCGGTCATCAGTGAGAACGGCACCGGATATTCATCGGCGGCCTGTTTTTCCAGCGACGCCCAATCGATGGTCCGGCCATCGAGCCGAGGTGGCGTGCCGGTCTTCAGCCGTCCGAGCTTGAAGCCCGCCCGGTCCATCGTTGCCGACAGGCCAAGGCTGGCCTGCTCGTTCATGCGGCCGGCGACAATCTTTTTCTCGCCGATGTGAATAAGCCCGCGCAGGAAGGTCCCAGTCGTCAGAACGACCGCGCCACAGGCAAGCCGCCTGCCGTCAGCCAGGAGAACAGCCGCGATCCGGCCGGCGACGATCTCGAAGTCCAGAACCTCGCCTTCGACGACGTCGAGATCGTTCTGCTGCCGAATCGCTTCTTGCATGGCAAGGCGATAGAGCTTCCTGTCGGCCTGCGTGCGGGGGCCGCGCACCGCCGGACCCTTGCGGCGGTTGAGCAGACGGAACTGAATGCCGGCAGCGTCGGCTACCCGGCCCATCAGGCCGTCCATGGCATCGATCTCGCGCACCAGATGACCCTTGCCGAGCCCGCCGATCGCCGGATTGCACGACATGACACCGATCGTATCAAAGCGTAGCGTCACCAGTGCAGTCCTGGCACCGGCGCGCGCAGCAGCACTGGCCGCCTCGCAACCCGCGTGGCCGCCGCCCACCACAACCACATCATAGTGATTGGTCATCACAAACTTCCTAGACTCAATGAATGAGGGACACATGTCCCTGCAGGGCGATGCTGTCAAGAAAACTCCGCGAGTCGTTTCACGTGAAACAACCGTGCGGGCTGTCAGCTCCATGTTTCACGTGAGTCACCGGGGCCGCCTGACGCGTTTCACGTGAGTCACGCAGGCGGCGCAGCGCGGTGGCCCAGACGAAACCTCGTCATCCACGGGCGGAGCAGGAGCGAAGCTCCGTCTCGGAGGCCCGAGGATGACGACGTCGTGGTTCCTCCCAGCAAGCCACTGTTTCACGTGAGTCATTTCCCGATGCAGAACTGCGAAAAGATCACGTCCAGCATGTCCTCGACGTCAATGGCGCCAACGATTCGGCCCAGGCGATCGGCAGCGAGCCGCAACTCCTCGGCGCGCAATTCCTGTCCGACAGTCCTGTCGTCAATGGCACGAAGCAGATGGCTGTTTGCCGCGCCAAGCAATTCGACGTGGCGCAGGCGTGAGGGCAGAACATCGCCGACGCTACCGGCCGCCTCCGCCGCACGCCGGCCGATTTCCGCCAGCAGTTCTTCCACGCCGGCCCCATTCTTCACCGAGATGACAAGATCATAATCGCCAGCCGCTTCGTTTGCAGCACGGCTCTCCAGCAGATCGAGCTTGGTGCCGACGCGCAAGGCCGGCGCCTCCGTCGGCAGCGACCCGATGTCCCTGGGGTCCGCAACGTCCTCCAGCAGCAGCAAGAGATCGGCACCATGCGCCTTGGCCTTCGCCTTCTCGATGCCGATCGCCTCGACCTTGCCCGGCGCATCGCGCAGCCCGGCCGTATCCGTAAGCCTGACCCGCAGCCCCTGAAGATCAAGTGTCACTTCAAGCAGATCCCGCGTCGTGCCGGGCTCATCCGTTACTATAGCGGCATCCCGCCGCGCCAGGGCGTTGAACAGACTCGACTTACCAGCGTTGGGCGCACCAAGGATGACGACCTCGAATCCATCGCGAATGATCTCGGCGGCGCGAAACCCGGCGATGTGTCGGTGGATCTCATCGATCATTATCCGGACGTCGGACCAAACCGTATCCGAAACGGAACCGGGGACATCGTCCTCATCGGCAAAATCGATCTCCGCCTCGATCATGGCGCGGGCATGGACCAGCCTGCGGCGCCAGCCGAGGTAGAGTTCGCTCTGAACGCCTTCGGCATTTTGGACAGCAAAACGCCGCTGCGCCTCGGTTTCGGCGTTGACGAGATCCGCCAGCGCCTCGGTCTCGACCAGATCGACTTTGCCGTTGAGAAAGGCGCGGCGGGTGAATTCGCCTGGTTCCGCGTGCCTGACGCCGTCAAAACCAGTGATCGTCTCCAGCATCCTGGCCACCACGGCACGTCCGCCGTGAACGTGGAACTCCGCGACATCTTCACCCGTAAAACTGGCCGGCCCGGGAAAGAAGACGACCAGGCCGTTATCCAGTACGGTTCCATCGGGCGCCCGCAGCCTGCGCAAAACCGCCGCGCGGTCCTTAACCATAGTGCCGGCGATCGTTTCGACTACGAATCGAGTCTGCAGGCCCGAAATGCGGATGACGGCGACGCCGGCCGGAAGCCGGCCGCTCGACAATGCAACGATCGAATCGCCTGAAATCATTTGCCCGCTCTACCGAACCACCCTAGCTTCGCGCCCATACGGTAACCCCAACCGAGTTTACCCATCGTGACGCTACCCGCGCAAAACCTGCTTGCCCAGGAGGCCAGCCCCTATCTGCAGCAGCACAGCGGCAATCCCGTCCACTGGCGGGCCTGGTCGCCGGCTTCGCTTGAGGAGGCAAAGGCGCTGGACAGGCCGATCCTGCTTTCGGTCGGCTATGCCGCCTGCCATTGGTGCCATGTCATGGCGCATGAAAGCTTCGAGAACGCTGACGTCGCCGCCGTCATGAACCGTCTGTTCGTCAATATCAAGGTCGACCGCGAGGAGCGCCCTGACATCGACCAGATCTACATGGCGGCGCTATCCGCCATGGGCGAGCAAGGCGGCTGGCCACTGACCATGTTCCTGACCCCGGACGGCAAGCCGTTCTGGGGCGGCACCTATTTCCCGCGCGAGCCGCGCTATGGTCGTCCTGGTTTCATCCAGGTGATGGAGGCGGTGGACAAGGCCTGGCGCGAGAAGCGGGCGAGCCTCAACCAGAGCGCCGACGGCCTGACGACACATGTCGAGGCACGGCTCGCCGGCTCGCATGCGAAAACAGGGCTCGATCGCGACACGCTGGCGGAACTGGCCAAGGGCATCGACGGCATGATCGACCGCGATCTAGGGGGCTTAAGCGGCGCGCCGAAATTCCCCAATGCGCCGTTCATGTTGACACTCTGGCTGTCCTGGCTGCGCGACGGCAACGCCAGCCATCGCGACGACGTCCTCATCAGCCTCGAACAGATGGTGAGCGGCGGCATCTACGATCATATTGGCGGCGGGCTCAGCCGCTACTCGACCGATGCCGAATGGCTGGTGCCGCATTTCGAAAAGATGCTCTACGACAATGCGCAGCTCATCCGCTTCTGCAACTGGGCCTATGCGGCAGGCGGCAATGAACTGTTCCGGGTGCGAATCGAAGAGACGGTCGACTGGCTGCTGCGCGAAATGCGCGTCGACGGCGGCGCCTTCGCCGCCAGCCTCGACGCCGACAGCGACGGTGAGGAAGGGCTGTTCTACACCTGGAGCCGGGACGAAATCGAAGCTGTTCTCGGCGACGAGTCCTCCTTGTTTTTCAAACACTTCGCGCTCTCCAGCCCACATGGCTGGGAAGGAAAACCGGTTGTCCATCAAACAAGATCCCAGCAATCCCAAAGCGTTATCGATCGCGATCAACTCGTCCCGCTGAAAGCGAAACTTCTGGCGGCCAGAGAGCATCGTGTGAGGCCCGGGCGCGACGGCAAGGCCCTCACTGACTGGAACGGCCAGATGATCGCAGCCCTTGCCGAGGCCGGCCGGTCGCTATCGCGGCCTGACTGGATCGACGCCGCGGCAAAAGCTTTCACCCATATCAGCTCTGCCAGCCGCGATGGCCGCTTGCCGCATTCGATGCTTGGCGCCAGGACATTGTTCCCTGCTCTGTCCAGCGACTACGCCGCCATGGCCAATGCAGCGGTATCGCTGTTCGAGGCCACCGGGGATTGGAGCTATGTCGACCAAGCCGGCAAGTTCATCGGGCAGCTCGACCATTGGCACGCCGACGCCGAGAAGACAGGCTATTACCTGAGCGCGTCGGACTGCGCCGATGTGCCGATCCGCATCAGGGGCGATGTCGACGAAGCCATCCCTTCCGCCACCGGCCGGATTATCGAGGCGCTGGTCCGGCTGGCGTCCGTCACCGGCGATCTCGAGCTGCAGGAAAGAGCCTGGCAAATCGCCGAGCACGCCGCCGGCCGCGCGGCGCACCAGGCCTATGGCCAGGCCGGCATCGTCAACGCCTGCGCGCTGGCAATCGAGCCGCTCAAACTGGTCATCGTCGATGCGCTGGACGATCCAAAACTTGTTCCGGTTGCGAATCGATACCCGAACCCGTGTCGCGTCGACATCATCGTGCCGATCGGTACGGTAGCGAATCGACCCTTG
The DNA here is from genome assembly GCF_003998635.1 of Mesorhizobium sp. M7D.F.Ca.US.004.03.1.1. Taxonomy (NCBI): domain Bacteria; kingdom Pseudomonadati; phylum Pseudomonadota; class Alphaproteobacteria; order Hyphomicrobiales; family Phyllobacteriaceae; genus Mesorhizobium; species Mesorhizobium sp. M7D.F.Ca.US.004.03.1.1. The sequence goes on along the minus strand of NZ_RZQG01000012.1, from coordinate 7,467 downwards.
CTGCCCGGCGGAAGCCTGCCACCGACCGACAGAGCGGGTGCATGGTTATGTACGGGGCAGGTTTGCCTTCCCCCAGTGACGGATCCGGAAGAGTTGGAGCGCCTTCTGCGCCGCCAATAGCTCAGGATGCGTCGCCTTGCGCTGGCGAGGGGAACGCCTCGGCCGAAGACGCGACTTGGCTCGGCTTGAACAGCAAATCCTTGGCGGCGATGACCGCGCCGATCGTGATCAGCACGCAAGCGAGCGCCACCGACCAATGGAACACGCCAAACCCTGCCAACAGCAGCACGATCACCGAAAACAACGGTGCGGCGTAGGACAGGGCGCCGAGGATCATGATGTCCCCGTGCTTGCAGCCAAAATCCCAAGCGTAGAAGCCGGCTCCCAGAGGGATCGTGCCCAGAATAACGATAGCCATCCACTGCGTCGGCGTCTGCGGCCAGATCGTGGTCTCGAGGGTCAGGTGCAGCGCGAAAGCGACCGCCGCCGTGATGAAACAATATCCGGCCACGACATCGGTCGGCACCTGGCCGAAGCGGCGCGACAGGACCGAATAACCGGCCCAGATGAAGGCGCAGAACAGAGCGATGACATGGCCCTTCATCACCCCATTGGCCAGCCCGACATCGCCGCCCTTGGTGATCACGACGATGGCGCCGGCAAGCCCGAGAACAACGCCCACGACGTGATGAACCCTCAGCCTTTCACCGGGCAGGAAGGCGGCGAAGACGACGATCAGCAGCGGCCAGAGATAGGCGATCAGGCTGACCTCGACCGGCGGCGCCGACTGAATCGCGAAGAAGTAGGCGCAGTGGTAGATGCACAGTCCCGCCGTTCCGATCGCCCAGACCGGCCATGGCTGCCGCAGTGACCGGATCGCGGCCGGGCGGACAATCCAGCTGCTCGCGCCGACGAGCGCTCCGAGCAGGAAGGTCATGGCTGCCAGCTGAAAGGGCGGGATCGGGCCCGCGGCAGTCGAAAGCAACGCCAGGAACGACCATGTCAGGATGGCCGAAAAGCCGACCAGGGTCGGGATTGTCTTCTTCACGTCGCTGCTTCCCATTCGAAGACGTCAGCTTTGCATGAGGGCGAAATCATTCGCCGCCGCATACGGCCGCTCGATATCGGGAATGCGACCTGACCCCGGCAATGAAAAACCCCATCCCGGTTTCCCGGAATGGGGTTTCAATGCATAGGCCGGAAAGTTTCGGCCTGACCGTTACGTGTTCATCGAATCGAAGAAGTCCGCATTGGTCTTGGTCTGCTTCAGCTTGTCGATCAGGAACTCGATCGCGTCGGTCGTTCCCATCGGCGCCAGGATGCGGCGCAGCACGAAGATCTTCTGCAGGTCCTGGCGGGCAACCAGCAGGTCTTCCTTGCGGGTGCCGGACTTGAGGATATCCATGGCCGGATAGATGCGCTTGTCGGCGACCTTGCGGTCGAGCACGATTTCCGAATTGCCGGTGCCCTTGAACTCTTCGAAGATGACTTCGTCCATGCGGCTGCCGGTATCGATCAGCGCGGTGGCGATGATGGTCAGCGAACCACCTTCCTCGATGTTACGGGCAGCGCCGAAGAAGCGCTTCGGGCGCTGCAGCGCGTTGGCGTCGACACCGCCGGTCAGCACCTTGCCGGATGACGGCACCACCGTGTTGTAGGCGCGGCCGAGACGGGTGATCGAATCGAGCAGGATGACGACGTCGCGGCCATGTTCGACCAAGCGCTTGGCCTTCTCGATGACCATTTCAGCAACCTGCACGTGGCGCACCGCCGGTTCGTCGAAGGTCGAGGAGACGACCTCGCCCTTCACCGAGCGCTGCATGTCGGTCACTTCTTCCGGCCGCTCGTCGATCAGAAGCACGATCAGATAGCATTCGGGATGGTTGGTGGTGATCGAGTGGGCGATGTTCTGCAAAAGCACCGTCTTGCCGGTGCGCGGCTGCGCCACGATCAAAGCGCGTTGGCCCTTGCCGAGCGGCGCCACCAGGTCGATGACGCGGGCCGAGATGTCCTTGGAGGTCGGAACCTCCATTTCCATCTTCAGCCGCGAGGTCGGATAGAGCGGCGTCAGATTGTCGAAGTGGATCTTGTGGCGGATCTTTTCGGGATCGTCGAAATTGATCGTGTTGACCTTGAGCAGCGCGAAATAGCGCTCGCCCTCTTTCGGGCTGCGGATCGGCCCTTCGACCGTATCGCCGGTCTTCAGCGAAAAGCGCCGGATCTGCGACGGCGAAATGTAGATGTCGTCGGGACCTGGCAGATAGTTGGCGTTGGCTGAGCGCAGGAAACCAAAACCATCCTGCAGCACCTCGACCACACCGTCGCCGATGATCTCGACGTCCTGTGCGGCCAGTTTCTTCAGGATCGCGAACATCAGCTCTTGCTTGCGCATGACGCTGGCGTTTTCGACCTCGAGCGATTCGGCATAAGCGATCAACTCTGGTGGTTTCTTGTTTTTGAACTCGGCGAGTTTCATTTCTTGCATAGACGGACCTTGAATAGATGGAGTCTGGGTAAGCTTTGGGAAAATATCGGCGGGATGCGACAAATGCCGGGCGCGGCCGAAAGCAATGAGGGGCGGCGCATGACGGGAAGGAAGACCCGTCTTTTATCGTCGGTCGGGTGAAAGAGCAAGCTGCGTTTTGCGGGACCGATAAAGGCCTAGAACGGCTTGACGACAACCAGGATCACGATCGCGATCATCAGCAATGTGGGGATCTCGTTGACGATCCGCCAGTGCTTGGCGGGCTTTTCATTGCGATCCTCGGCGAATTTGCGCACCGCACCAGCCAGATAGCCGTGAACGGCGGACAGCAAAAGCACCGCACCGATCTTGGCGTGCAGCCAGCCACCCTCGAAACCAAAGCCTTTCCAGGCAAGCCACAGGCCGAACACCCAGGTGACGATCATCGCCGGATTGATGATGCCGCGCAGCAGGCGCCGCTCCATCACCTTGAAGGTCTCCGACTGCACCGAGCCCTTCTCGGCATCGGCGTGGTAGACCAGCAGCCGCGGCAGATAGAGCATACCGGCCATCCATGAGATGACGGCGAGGATGTGGATCGCCTTGGCCCAGGGATAGAAGCTGTCGGGTGCTGCGAAATACAAAAGCGCGGTGAGAACAACCAGCACGGCGATACCGATCGTCATGCGCATCATCGCCTGGCCAGTGCTGTTCGTGTTGTTCATCTCAGCCATCAGCGTGTCGCGCTCCTCACCTGTTTCACCATCGCCTCGACATGGGCGATCGGCGTCTCCGGCGTGATGCCGTGGCCGAGATTGAAAATCAGCGGCCCCTCGCCCAGCGCTTTCAGGATCGCGTCGATGCCATCGGACAGCGCCTTGCCGCCAGCCACGAGGCGCAAGGGATCGAGGTTGCCCTGAACCGCACCGGAGCGCTGCAAATCCTTCGCCGCCTCCAGGGGCACCGTCCAGTCGATCCCCAGACCCGTCACGCCGGTCTTCTGGCGATAGGTCTGGTAGCGGGCGCCGGCGCCCTTGGGAAAGCCGATGATCGGAACATCGGGATAGACGGCTCTAACCTGACGCACGATCTCCGCCACCGGCTGCACGCAGAACAGGTCAAAGGAGGCGTCATCGAGCACGCCGGACCAGGAATCGAAAATCTGCACCACATCCGCACCCGCTTCGATCTGGCGGATGAGATAGGCGGCCGAATGATCGGCAAGCACTTTCAGCAGGTGCTGGAACGCCGCCGGCTCGCGATAGGCAAACAGCCGCGCCGGCGCCTGGTCGGGCGTGCCATGGCCGGCGATCATGTAGGTCGCCACCGTCCACGGCGCGCCGCAGAAGCCGATCAGCGTTGTCTCGTCGGGCAATCTTGCCCGCAAGCGGCGAACCGTCTCGTAGACCGGTTCGAGATTCACGTGAAACACCTTGCTTTCCAGAGCCAAGATCTCCTGCGCCGTGATCGGCGTCAGCAGCGGCCCTCGCCCCTCTTCGAAGCGGACGTCGCGGCCAAGCGCATGCGGAACGACAAGGATATCGGAAAACAGGATCGAGGCGTCGAAACCGAAGCGCTCGATCGGCTGCAAGGTCACTTCGACGGCAAGGTCGGGATCATAGCAGAGATCGAGGAAGGACCCGGCTCGTCTGCGGGTTTCACGATACTCCGGCAGATAGCGCCCGGCCTGACGCATCATCCAGAGCGGAGGCGGAAACACCGCTTCGCCCTTGAGGACGTCCAGTATGATCCGGCTTTTGGGCATCGAACGCTCGCCTCTCCCAGCCCTCTATAATCTTAAAGATTCTTATATCTAAGATTCTTCTGATTCTAAGAGTCTGTTGGTTGTGGTGGTTGTCACCTGTCCCGCTTTGCCCCGAAAAACACCAGCAAGCATATTGTCGCGCGCTTCTTTCTCCCGGATGTAGGGCTCTGGGGATAGTTTGGAATCCGCTACTGGAGTCAAAGCCTTAGGATGCTCCGGGAAAAACCGGCCCTGTGGACAGAAGCAGGGCAAGAAAACCGGTCCCCAAACTTGTCCCCAGCCGCCCGACGAAGCTGACAGCGCATCGAATTGTGGACAAACTGCCATCTGATACAGTCGCCTCCGACCGACCCGTCTTTTCATCCCGCTTTATCCACAGAAGCCCACAGCCCCAGGTGACCCCCTGTGAACAAACCCCAGAGCTTCTTCCACCTGCACCTGATTTCCGACGCGACCGGCGAAACGCTGCTCGCCGCCGGCCGGGCGGCTTCGGCGCAGTACAAGGATGCGCGTGCCATCGAGCACATCTATCCGCTCATCCGCACCGAAAAGCAGGTGGCGAAAGTGTTCGAGGACATCGAGGAGGAGCCCGGCATCATCCTCTATACGGTCGTCGACCAGAAGCTGGCACGCGGCATCGACGAGCGGTGTGCGACCATGGGCCTGCCCTGTGTGTCGGTGCTGGAGCCGGTGCTGACCGTGTTCCAATCCTATCTCGGCACGCCGGCCGGCCGGCGCGTAGGCGCCCAGCACGTGCTCGATGCTGAATATTTCCGTCGCATCGATGCGCTCAATTTCACCATGGACCATGATGACGGCCAGCTGCCGCTCAATATGGACGATGCCGATGTCGTGCTGATCGGTATCTCGCGGACGTCGAAGACGCCAACCAGCATCTATCTCGCCAACCGTGGCATCAAGACCGCCAACATCCCGATCGTGCTCGGCGTGCCGGTGCCGGAAAGCCTGGTCAACGCCAAGACGCCGCTGATCGTCGGGTTGATCGCCACCGCCGAGCGCATCTCGCACGTCCGGCAAAACCGCATCCTCGGCAACAGCAGCTCTTATGAGGCATCAGACTATATCGACCGCGCCGCCATTACCGAAGAGCTCGCCTACGCCCGCCAGATCTGCACGCGCCATGGCTGGCCGATGATCGACGTCAGCCGTCGCTCGATCGAGGAAACGGCAGCGGCGATCGTTGCCCTGCGGGGAAAGAACCGATAATTGGAGCCGCCGCGCGTCGCCAACACCCCACCGCTACGTCGCTTGAAAGTTACAGTGCCCGACGGGCGCAACGGTTTTCTACTTGGATGAACATCCCGACGGCAACTGGACGGGTAATCAGGCGCACGAACCATGACCGAGAAAATCATCCTCGCTTCGGGCAGTCCGTTCCGCAAGGCAATGCTCGTCAGTGCCGGCGTCGACGTCGAGGCGGTTCCGGCCGATGTCGACGAGCGTGCACTCGAGGCGCCTCTGCAGGACAGCGGTGTCTCGCCCGAGGATGTTGCCCTGGTGCTGGCCGAAGCGAAGGCCACCGAAGTCAGCGAGCGCAAGCCGGGCGCCCTGGTGCTGGGCTGCGACCAGACGCTGTCGCTCGGCGACGAGGTGTTCCACAAACCGGCCGATAGGGAAGGCGCTCGCCGTCATCTTCTGGCACTCTCCGGCAAGACCCATCAGCTCAACAGCGCCGCGGTGCTGGTTCGCGACGGCATGGTTTTGTGGCGTCATGTCGGCATCGCCTCGATGACCATGCGCAAGCTCGACCCCGCCTTCATCGGCCGCCACCTCGCCCGCGTAGGCGCCAAGGCGCTGTCGAGCGTCGGTGCCTACCAGATCGAGGGCGAAGGCATCCAGCTGTTCGACAAGATCGAGGGCGATCATTTCACCATTGTCGGCCTGCCGCTGTTACCGTTGCTGGCCGAACTGCGCACGCTGGGAGCCATCGATGGCTGACGCGACCAAGAAGGCCTTCGTCACCGGCCATCCGGTCAAGCATTCGCGCTCGCCGAAGATCCATGGCCACTGGCTGGCCAGACATGGCATCGACGGCAGCTACCAGGCCATCGATGTCGCGCCGGAAAACTTTGCCGATTTCGTTAAGACGCTGCAGGCAAACGGCTACCGCGGCGGCAACGTCACCATCCCGCACAAGGAGGCGGCTTTCGCACTGGCCGAACGCCGCGACCAGGCGGCCGAAGAAATCGGCGCCGTCAACACGCTGTGGTTCGAAGACGGAGTCCTGTGGGGCGGCAACACCGACGCGCACGGCTTTGCCGCCAATCTCGATGATCATGCGCCGGGCTGGGCGAGCGAGGGCCCGGCGGTCGTGCTTGGCGCCGGCGGCGCGTCGCGCGCGGTCATCCATGCGCTGAAGGAGCGCGGCGTTGCCGACATCCGCATCGTCAACCGCACGCTGGCCCGGGCTATAGAATTGCGCGATCGTTTCGGCGCCGGCGTTTCGGCGCATGGCATGGCGGTGACCAGCGAATTGCTTGGCGATGCCGGCCTGCTGATCAACACCACGGCCCTCGGCATGCACGGCAATGAGGGCCTGTCGGCCGATCCCGCTTTGCTGCCGGACCACGCCATCGTCACCGACATCGTCTATGTGCCGCTGGAAACGCCGCTGCTTGCGGCGGCGCGCGCGAGAAAGCTGAAGACGGTCGACGGCCTCGGCATGCTGCTGCATCAGGCCGTGCCCGGCTTCGAACGCTGGTTCGGTGTCAGGCCGCAGGTCACGGCCGAACTGCGCGCGCTCATCGTTGCCGATCTGGTGCCGAAGCCATGATCGTGCTCGGCCTCACCGGCTCCATCGGCATGGGCAAGTCGACCACGGCCAAGATGTTCGCCGAGGCCGGCGTGCCGGTTCACGATTCCGACGAGGTGGTGCATCGCCTCTATGCCGGCAAGGCAGCACCTTTGGTCGAGGCGGCCTTTCCTGGCACCACATTTGCCGGAGTGGTTGACCGCACCAAACTTGGCGCGCGTGTGCTCGGTGACGCCGCCGCGCTGAAGCGGCTCGAGGCGATCATCCATCCGCTGGTGCGCGCCGACGCCGATGCCTTCCTGGTCAGGCATCGTAAATCAGGCACGCCGATCGCCGTCCTCGACATCCCCCTGCTGTTCGAAACCGGCGGTCGTGGCCGCGTCGACAAGGTCGTCGTCGTCACCGCGCCACCTGAAATCCAGCGAGAACGCGTGCTGGCGCGGCCGGGCATGACGGAGGAAAAAC
>NZ_RZQG01000129.1:0-10125 GCF_003998635.1 Mesorhizobium sp. M7D.F.Ca.US.004.03.1.1 | reverse complement strand
GCCGAAGGCCTTGAGCGCGATGTCGTGGCGTTCCTGGGTGATGGTGGCGCAGGCGTCCGCTACGCAGGTGACGAGGTAGCCACGGTCGGCGCCGTCGCGCACCGTCATGTCGACGCATTGATCGGTCAGCACGCCGACCACGACGAGATAGCGAATGCCGAGGTTCTTCAGGAGATAGTCGACATTGGTCGAGTTGAAGATGCCCGACGACGTCTTCGGCAGCATGATCTCGTCGCCGACCGGTGCCAGCGACGCCACCGGCAGGCCCTCTGCGAGGCTGGGCGCAACATGGATCGGTGTCAGCTTGTGGTCGAGCGAGCGGTCGCGGCCGTCTTCGGTCAGGCTCTGGATTATGGTGTGCAGAACCTCGACGCCGTTGGCCCGCGCGGCGGCCAGCAGGCGCTCCTGGTTGGGGATCGTCTGCGACGATGTCTGCCGGTAGAAATAGTGATCCGGTCCACGCTCCGGATGCGAGGGATCGGCGCCCGGCTCCAGCCAAATGCGCTGCATGTCGACGAGCAGCAGCGCCGTTTCGCCGGCGCGGAAGGCTTCGTTTCGCTTGGGTAGGGCCAGGGTCATGCTTTGTCGTCCTGCTTTGCTGATTTGGGTCCAGGTATCTTGCGTGGTCCGGGTGTATGGCCCGCGCCGTTCTCTTGCGGGTCGCTGTCGAGCGTCACGGCATTGGCATGCCGCACCTTCTCAAGCCGCTCGATGCGAGCACGAGCGTCGTCGTCCAGCGTCGAAACAATATGAGCGGTGAGGGCTTCCATCTGGGCGATCGCCGGCGCCAGCGTATCGTAGGGCGAGGCCACTTCGAGCGGGCTGACGATGGTGACTTCGGCGAGATCTGATATCGGCGACAGCCACTGGTCGGTGAACAGGACAATGCGCACGTCGAGCGCCGCCGCCTGTTTTGCATAGGCCATCACATCGAGCTGGTAGCGGCGGTAGTCGAAGACGACGAGCACGTCGCGCCGGTCGAGGTCGGCCAGTGTGTCGAAAGTCTGTGGCGAGAGCACACCAAGATCGCGAACCTTGGGGCGAAACTGCACGAGATATCCGGCAAGCATGCCGGCGATGTGGCGGCTGAACCGGCCGCCGACCAGCACGACCTCGCCCTTGGCCTCCATCAGCAAGCGGGCCGCTCGCTCGTATGTCTGGACAGGTGTCGCGGCGGTGGCTTTCTGCAGGGCCGTGGTGACGCTATCGAGATAGGCCAGCACGGCGCTGTCGTTCGAGCCGCTCTGCCGCTTGGCCTCCATCATCAGCAGCGGCGAATGCAGCCTTGCCTCGACTTCGGTCAGAAGCTTTGCCTGGAAATCCGGAAACCCTTCATAGCCGAGCTTCATCACCAGTCGCACCACGGTCGGATCGCTGACGCCGGCGCGCCGCGCCAGCGACGAAGCGGTGCCGAGGCCGGAGGTCGGATAGTCCGTCAACAGCAGCCGGACTATCTTCTCCTCCGACGGCGTCAGCGTGAGATCCCCGCGCATCAGAACATCGCGTATCGCCATGGGCCTCCCCGAAATCCGTGTTCTCTTGTTTTGTCGAGTTTATTACAGAGATTTAAATATCGGTCAACAATGAAGAGATGTTGACATCGCGCGATCGCTGGCCCTACCTTGTCGGAAAGCAGCCAAGAGACTGTGGGGAACAGCCATGCGAAACGGAAGCGACGTCATCGTCGTCGGTGCGGGTATTGTCGGATCGAGCACCGCCTATCATCTGGCCAAGGCTGGTGCGAAGGTCACGCTGGTCGAGCAGACCCATCCCGCAGGCGGCCCGTCGGGTAAATCGTCGGCGCTGCTGCACGCCTTCTACCTGATGCCGGAACTGTCGCAGCTTTCCATCCGTGGCCGCGAGATCCTCGTGTCGCTGCCGGAGATATCAGGCGAAGGCTCTTTCGTCACCGCAGTCGGCATGATGTGGGTCTGTGGCAACGGCAACAAGGCAAGCTGGACGGCGGCAGCAGAACGCATCCGCGGTGAGGGTGCGCGCATCGAGACATTGTCGCCGCAGGCCTTTGCCGATGCGGCACCCGGCTTTGCGCTGGACAATGTCGCGCTGGCATTGTGGGAGCCGGAATTTGGTTATGCCGATGCCTTCGGCGCCACCAACGCCATCGCCCGAGCCGCCCGCGCCAACGGTGCGAAGATCATGCAGAACACGTTGGTCGAGAGCCTCCAGCGGCAGGGCGACCGCATCACCGGCGTCACCTTGGCCGATGGAACGGTGCTGGAAGCCGATACGGTCATCCTGGCCGCCGGGCCATGGACGCGCCGCCTGCTGGCGACGGTCGGCCTCGATTTGCCGCTGCATGTCGAGCGCCATCCGATGGCCGTGCTCGACGCCGCCGGCAAGGCAAGGCAGGTCATGCCTTTCGCCTGGTGCGACGACATTTCCTGCAACTATGCGCGGCCCGACAATGACGGCGTCATCCTGGCCGGCACCTGGGCCGGCGGCGGCACCGGCCTGCGCCACGAACATGCGGGCCGCCGCGCTTTGTCGAAAATCCCGATGACTACATGGAAGGTGTCGAGGAGCAGGAATCGGTCGAGATCCTGGAGACCTTCGCCACCCGTGTGCCGGCCATGGCCGAACTTGGCATCCGGCCCGGCTACGCCGGGCTCTACGACATGAGCCCCGACGATCTGCCTGTTATCGGACCCATGCCTGGGGTTGAAGGGCTGATTGTTTCTGCGGGGTCCTCCGGCCACGGCTTCAAGACCGGTCCGGCCGTCGGCGAGGCGGTCGCCAGGCTGGTCACCGAGGGCGTGCAGCCGATCCTGGCGCCGTTCTCACCCAACCGTTTCAAGGCCGCGTGATGGCGTCGGTGACGATAAGCGAGAGCAAGCCCAGCGGCTTCATGCCGGCCGCGTTCCGCAACGCCACGGCCGACGCCTTGTGCATGGTGGCGGTGCTGCTGCTGGTGGCGCTTGCCGCCTTTATCTTCGGCGGCGCCGCCATGCAACGCGTCGTCACCTATGCCGCGATCATGCTGACAGCGGTGCTTGGCCTGCAGATATTCTCCGGCAACAGCGGCATCGTCTCGTTCGGCCAGGCAGCCTTTGTCGGCCTCGGCGCCTATGCCACCGGCATTCTCACCATGCCGACTGCACTGCAGCGAACGGCACTGCGCGACCTGCCGCAGTTCCTCGCCGGGCACCAACTCTCCTTCTTCGCGGCGCTGGCCGTGGTCCTGGTTCTGGCTGTCATCATCGGCCTGTTGACTGGCACGCCGCTGCTCAGGCTTTCCGGGTCGAGTGCCTCGATCGCCACGCTGGCCATGCTGATCATCGTCTACACGCTGCTGGTCGCCGGGCGCGAGATCACCCGCGGCAGCCAGCCCTTCTATGGCGTGCCGCGCGAGGTCGGGCTGTGGACGGCCGCAGCCGTCGCTTCGGCGGCGCTGGTGGCGGCGAGGTTGTTTCGCGAAACCTCCTTCGGCCTTGCCACACGCGCCGCCGCCAATGACGAGCGCGGTGCGGCCGCCGTCGGCGTCGACCAGCGCACGGCGCGTCTGGCCGCCTGGGTGGCGGGTGTCGTTGCCGCCATGGCCGCCGGTGCCTTGATGGCGCAATTCCTTGGTGCGTTTTCGCCGCGCGATTTCTATTTCGACCTCGGCTTCACCATGCTCGCCATGCTGATCGTCGGCGGAATGAACTCGTCGCTCGGCGCTTTCGCCGGCGTCATCGTCACCATCGTTTTGATCGAAGTGGTGCGCCGCTTCGAAGGCGGCGGCGAAGTGCTCGGCCTGCATCTGCCTGTCCTGTTCGGCCTGACCCAGGGTGTGCTGGCCATTGCCATGATCCTGGTCATCTGGCGACGCCCGACCGGCCTGTTCGGCGAGCGTGAGCTGAACCTCCTGCGCCGGCCTGGACGTCAGGCCGTGATGGCTTCGGCGGCACCTCCGCAGCATGTCGAGAGTGACTGGCTCACCGCCGATCATCTGTCGCGCCGCTATGCCGGCGTCGTTGCTGTCGATGACGTCAGTCTGAGCTTCGGTACCGACAGCATCACCGGCATCATCGGCCCCAACGGCGCCGGCAAGACGACGCTGCTCAATATGCTGGCCGGCGATGTCCAGCCAAGTGTCGGCACCGTATCGGTGGGTGGCGCGGTGCGGCAGGCTTCGGCCTTCCGCTTTGCCCGCTCCGGCGTTGCCCGCACCTTCCAGAACATCCGCGTCTTCCCGCACATGACCGTGCTCGAAAATGTCGTCGTCGCCGCACGCCAGGTGGAGCCGGATCTTGGCCATGCCGAGGCGGCGGCAATGGGCGAACTTACGCGCATGGGGCTGGAGAGATTTGCCGATCAGCCGGCCGCCAGGCTTGCCTATGGCCAGCGCCGCCGGCTCGAAGTGGCGCGCGCTCTGGCGTTGAAGCCGCGCTTCCTGCTCCTCGACGAACCGGCCGCCGGCATGAACGCTGTCGAGACCGCCGAACTGGTCTCCATCCTGTCGACGGTCCGCGCCGAGCGTCGCATCGGCGTGGTGCTGATCGAACACGACATGCGGCTGGTGATGAACCTGTGCGAGCGCATCGTCGTCATCGATCATGGCCGCGTCATCGCCGACGGCCCGCCCGCCGATGTCCAGAAGAACCCTGCCGTCATCGCCGCCTATCTCGGCAGCCGCACGGCGCGCGCCAAGACCGCAACAGCTGAAAACCAGACCGCATGACCCGCAACGACAGCCAATCATAAGAAATCCAGAAGGAGAACCGACATGCCAAGCCTCTATCGCCTCCATCGCGCCGCCCTGTGTGCGGCCGTGTTCGGCATCGCCGCCATTTCGACGGCCAGCGCCGAGGAGATCATCATCGGTGCCGCGACCGCGCAGACCGGCGGCCTTGCCCCTTACGACCAGCCGGCACTTGCCGGCCTGCGCATGTCGCTCGACGAACTCAACGCCAAGGGCGGGCTCGGCGGCAAATACACCGTCAAGCTGCTGATCAAGGACACGCGTTCCGACACCGCGCAGACCGCCACCGTCGCCCAGGAGTTGATCGACGCCGGCGCCAAGATCATGATCACGCCGTGCGATGCCGATCCCTCGATTTCCGCCGGCCAGCTCACCCAGCCGCTGGGCATTCCGACCTTGACCCTGTGCGGCTCTGCCCCGGTACTCACCGGCGCGGTCGGCGACGTCATGTTTGGCACCTATCCGGCCGACAATGTGCAGGCGACGGCGGTTGCCGACTTCGCCGTCTCCGAAGGCAAGAAGAAGGTGTTCCTGCTGACTTCGCCGGATTCCACCTACACCGCCAATTTGCCGGAATATTTCGGCAAGGTATTCGAGAAGAAGGGCGGCGCCATTGTCGGTCGCGGCACCTTCAGCATGGGACAGCCCGACTTTTCCGCCGAGATCACCAACATCAAGGGCCTGGCCGACAAGCCGGACCTGATCATGACGGCGGCCTACGAACCCGATTTCCCAGCCTTCATCCAGCAATTGCGCGGCGCCGGCGTCACCATCCCGGTCTATGGCGCCGATGCCATCGGCACGCCGACCATCAAGGCGCTCGGCAAATTGGTCGATGGCGTCGTCTACACCGCGGCCGGCTATGCCGAGCCGGGCAGCAAGCTCGAGGCCTTCAACGCCGCCTTCACCAAATATGCCGGCCACGCACCGGAATCGACCTATGAGGTCAATGGCTACGAGATCGGCCTGATCCTCGACCAGGCGGTCAAGACGGCCGGCTCCGACGACCCCAAGGCAATCCGCGACGCCATCGCCGGCCTCAAGGATTTCGAAGGCATCACCGGCAAGATCACCTATGCCGGCACCGATCGCATGCCGCTGCGGCCAGTGGCGCTGATGCGCTATGACGGCGGCGAGGGCAAGCATGTCCAGACCCTGATCCCCGACGCCGCCGACGTCCCCGCGCCGTGATGTCATGCTGAGCGTCGAAGCCCTGAAAATCCGGTACGGCGAAGTCGAGGCGGTGCGCCGCGTCGACCTCACCGTCGACAGCGGCGAGATCATCGCGCTGGTCGGCGCCAATGGCGCTGGCAAGAGCTCGACGCTCGGCGCCGTCGCCGGGCTGGTGCCGGTTGCATCCGGCAAGGTGATCTTCGACGGTGTCGACATCACCGGCCTGACGCCGGAGGCGATTGCCCGCAAGGGCGTCGCGCTGGTTCCCGAAGGCCGCCGCATCTTCGCCAGTCTGACAGTGGCCGACAATCTGCGGCTCGGCGGCGCAGTGCATCAGCCGGTGGCTGAGGCGCGGCTGCGCGAGGAGGAGATGCTGGAGCTGTTCCCGATCCTGCGTCGCTATTACCGCGTCAAGGGCGGCAATCTGTCCGGCGGCGAACAGCAGATGCTGGCCATCGCCCGCGCGCTGATGGGCAAGCCGCGCATGATCCTGCTCGACGAGCCCTCGCTCGGCCTTGCCCCGCAATTGATCGACACCGTCTTCGACCTGATCGCCGAACTGCGCCGCAAGGGCCTGACCATCCTTCTGGTCGAACAGAATGTGGCGCTGGCGCTAGAAATCGCCGACCGTGCCGTCGTGCTCGCCAATGGCGAGGTGGTGCTGTCGGGCACGGCAAAAGAACTCGCCTCCTCGGACCTCGTCCGCCAAGCCTATTTGGGAGCTTAAGAAGCATGATCGCGCAGCAGATCATCAATGCAGTGAGCCTCGGCGGCGTCTATGCGCTGCTGGCGCTCGGGCTGGCGATCGTCTTTTCCATCGTCGGCCTCATCAACTTCGCCCATGGCGAGCTGATGACGCTGTCGGGCTATGCGCTGCTGGCCTCGCTGGTGCTTGGCTTTCCGTTCCCGGTGGCGGTGCTTGTCGCCGTCTCCTGCGGCGCGCTTGCCGCCGTCGCCATGGAGCGCATCGCGTTTAGGCCGATGCGCGGCGCCAGCGTCACCAGTCTGTTGCTGACCAGCTTCGCCGTCTCCAGCCTGCTGAAGGTCGTCTTCCAGGACGGCATCTCGGCGCGGCCGCAGGCCGTCGCCATGCCCGGCTGGATGACCGGCGCCTTCTCCTTCGGCGACTTCACCATCGGCGTCGGTCCCAGCATCTCGATCGTCGTCTCGGCGCTGGCGCTGATTGCGCTGGAAGTCTTCCTGCGCCGCTCGGTGACCGGCACGGCAATGCGCGCAGCGGCGGAAGATTTCGACGTCGTGCGCTTGATGGGCATTCCGGCCAGCCGCATCATCGCTACAGCCTTCCTGCTCTCCGGCCTGCTGGCCGGGCTGGCGGCCATGCTGTGGGTGGCGCAGCGCGCCTCGGTCGATCCGCTGATGGGTTTTACGCCGGTGCTGAAGGCGTTCATCGCCGCCGTCGTCGGTGGCCTGGGCAGCCTGCCCGGTGCTGTCGCCGGCGGCTTCCTGCTCGGCATCATCGAGGTGCTGTTGCAGGCGACGCTGCCGGGAGCGATCGCACCCTACCGCGACGCCATCGTGCTGTCGGGGGTCATCGCGGTGCTGCTGGTTCGCCCGCAAGGCCTGATCCCAGCGGTTCGCGCCCAGCGAAGCTGACCTGATGTATAGCAAGCCTGAATTCGCGCCGCTGTCGCGCGACGAGGTGTTCGGCTTGATCGAAGCCGCGGCCTTCGCCACGGTGGTGACGTCAGGATCGCAGGGCCTCGCCGTATCGCATCTGCCCTTCGTGCTTGATCGCGTGCGCGGTGAAAACGGAACGTTGGTCTCGCATCTCGCCAGGGCCAATCCGCACAGCGCGCTGATTGCCGAGGGCAGGGAGACGGTCGCCATCTTTCACGGCCCGCATGGCTACATCTCGCCGTCCTGGTATCCGCGCAACCCGGTGCGCGACAGCGCGCCGACCTGGAATTTCGCCGTCGTGCATTGCCATGGCCTGCCGATTCCGCTCGACGATCACGGCACCGCAAGACATCTGCTTCAGCTTGTCGACATGCTGGAGAGAGATCGCGACGATCGCTGGCGGATGCGCGAACTGGGACCCGGCGGCATGGAGCGACGCATACCTGGTATCATAGGGTTTGACCTGCCGATCGGGCGGCTCGAAGCCAAGTTCAAGATGGGACAGGATGAGCGCCTCTACGACACGGGCGGAGCCATCAAAGCGCTGGAGCAAAACGATCCGGCGCTGGCAACGATGATGAAGGCGCACAACGCGCATCGCCAGGACTGACCGCCGGCAAGCGGCAAGGATAAGAAAAAAATGATTCCCAATCTCAACATCGTACCCTTCGTCAGCGCTGACCACATGATGAAGCTGGTGCTGAAGATCGGCGTCGAGCGTTTTCTCGTCGAACTCGCTGGCTACATCGAGGACGATTTCCGCCGCTGGGAGCTGTTCGACAAGACGCCGCGCGTCGCCTCGCACAGCGCCGAAGGCGTCATCGAACTGATGCCGACCAGCGACGGCGAAGTCTACGGCTTCAAATATGTCAACGGTCACCCCAAGAACATGCGCGAGGGCCGCCAGACCGTGACCGCCTTCGGCATGCTCGCCGATGTCCACAATGGCTATCCGGTATTGCTGTCGGAAATGACCATCCTGACCGCGCTGCGCACAGCGGCGATGTCGGCTCTGGCCGCCAAGTACCTGGCGCCGACCGGCTCGAACTGCATGGCGCTGATCGGCAATGGCGCACAGGCCGAATTCCAGGCGGTGGCCTTCAAGGCGCTGCTCGGCGTCGACGGGCTGAGGCTTTACGACATTGACCGCACGGCCACCGAAAAATGCATCCGTAATCTCGCCGGTCTCGGCTTCGACATGGTCGCCTGCGGCACCGCGCAAGAAGCGGTCGAGGGAGCCGACATCATCACCACCGTCACCGCCGACAAGCAGTATGCCACCATCCTCACCGACAACATGGTCGGCTCCGGCGTGCACATCAACGCGGTCGGCGGCGACTGCCCGGGGAAAACCGAACTCCACCGCGACATCCTGCTGCGCTCCGACATCTTCGTCGAATATCCGCCGCAGACGCGCATCGAGGGCGAGATCCAGCAGCTTGCACCGGATCATGAGGTGACCGAGCTGTGGCAGGTGATGTCAGGCGCGGTGCAAGGCCGGCGCGACCCCGGCCAGATCACGCTGTTCGATTCGGTTGGCTTCGCCATCGAGGATTTCTCGGCGCTGCGCTATGTCAGGGATCAGCTGCGCTCGACCGGCCTCTACCAGGAACTCGACATGCTGGCCGACCCCGACGAGCCACGCGACCTGTTCGGCATGCTGCTGAGAGCGGCCCAACAGGTTGAGGCATAGTCAGTCAGCCGAATCCCATATGGCATCCGGCACCACCACCAGTTTGCCAACGAAATCCTTGGCGATGAAATCCGCCTGCGCGTGGTGGAAATCGGAGAGCTTGTAGACGCCGCCGACCAGCGGTCGGATTTTCTTCGCTTCGATGTATCCAACAATGCGGCGAAAATCGGCGCGCGTGCCCTGGCTCGAGCCATGTAGCTGCAACTGCTTGAGATACATGGTCCTGAGATCGAGCTGCACGACCGGGCCGGCGATTGCCCCGGCCGTGGTGTAGCGGCCTTCGGGTCGCAGGATGCGTAACAGGTCGTTGAAGATGGCGCCGCCGACGAGGTCGGCCACCACGTCGATCGGCTGGCCGCCGGTCGCCTCGTTCACGGCATGAGGAAGGTCGGCAACGCCACGGGTGATGACAGCCTCGGCGCCGATGTCGAGCACCGCCTGTTCCTTGCCCTTGCCGACGACGGCATAGGGAATGGCGCCGCGCGCCCGCGCCAGTTGCACGATGCCGGAACCGACACCACCCGAGGCGCCGGTGACCAGCACGCGTTCACCGGCCTTGAGCGCGGCCCGTTCCAGCATCTGTTCGCCGGTGAGATAGGCGCAGCAGAAGGTGGCGAGTTCGACGTCGGTCAGCTCGGTATCGACGACATGGGCATTCTCGGCCGGCACGGCCTGGTATTCGGCGTAGCCGCCGTCGCGGCCATGGCCCATATAGTCGATGTCGGCGAGTGAATCGTCGTCGCGGTTGTAGATCGAGAAATCGACCATCACCCGTTCGCCGATACGGTCCGGCGACACACCTTCGCCGACAGCGGCGACGGTGCCGACCGTGTCGGTGCCCTGGATGCGCGGGAACGTCAGCGTGTTGCCCTGGCGGCGCCATGTTGATACCGCGGCAGCGTCCTCTTCCGTGCCATAG
>NZ_RZQG01001299.1:0-1251 GCF_003998635.1 Mesorhizobium sp. M7D.F.Ca.US.004.03.1.1 | reverse complement strand
CCGCCTAGGAATGGGCCACCATCTCCCGGATTGAAAGAGACTTTCACCGGCGCCGGCGCGCGGACTTTGATCCGCTGCGGCGATGCAAAAGCGTAATCTTGTTCAGGTGCCCGCACTGTGCTGGTCATCTGGAGTGTCGGCTCGGCTCTGAGCGAATGCACGAAGAATCCAGCTTGGACCGGCTGGACCACGGGCTGACTGCGGACCGCGTGGACCACAGGCTTGATGAGGACCGAATTGGTTTCGGTCGCATCCATACCCTGACAACCTGCAACCATAAAGCTCATCGCTACAGCTGCAACAATAGATCCTATGTTTTTGCTTGAGCGAAACGCGCCCATTGCGTAATTGTTCATCATGTGTCCCTTGTCATCAAGTATAAGCCAAGGGCGCGTTGCGACATACTATGCCGTCGTCGCTTCCACGCCGCATGAGCAACCACTCGCACATCACGCAGGAACATTAGACATCACTAATTATTAAATTTCATGAAAACCGTATGGTGGGCCCATCGTCTCGTCGTTCTGCCAGATAAAATTGAATGCGATCGGTCAGCGATCGGCGCGCCGACCGCTCCAGCCGAACCGCTTGATGCGTCACTATAAGCGATTCGCCAATTCGTGTCTCAGCGCGGCTGAAACACGAACTAATTCTTGGAATCGATCAGCTTGCGGGCCTCTTCGAACTGCGCGCCCTTGGTGTCGCCTGCTTCGAATTTCCGGTATTCGTCGGACGGCTCCTCGGGAGATCGCTTGAAACTGTACCATTCCCCATCCGGATCCTTGCGTTGCTCGATGCTCCCGCCCTGGATCCGGTGGCTATAGCAGGTGCGATTCTGCTTGCCAGTGTAACCCTTCGATCGCCAGGCGAGTTCCATGCACATCTTGCCTTCTTTGGTCACCAGCCATCTGCCCTCCGCGACGGATGCCGTGTCCTGTCCGGACGTCCAGGCCTCGAGGCGTCGATTGCCCTGCGCGAAATAGGCTGCTCCATTCTTCCATACCCATGTTCGGTCGGCATAAAGAAGCTGCAGCTCATAGGCAGTTGGAACATTGGCGGTGTTTGCTTCCGCAGGTGCGCTGTCTTTGGCGGCAGCCGCGTGCGCCGTTCCTGGAAGAGCCATCTGGCCGCAAAGGGCCAGGATAAACAGAAGTTGCGTGCAACTTGCGAACCGACGACGTTCCTTGCATCGCCGACGGTCGACACCAAGGGGTGGCAATCTGGGTGGGGGCAATCTGGTTAGAGCTGTCG
>NZ_RZQG01001298.1:0-1253 GCF_003998635.1 Mesorhizobium sp. M7D.F.Ca.US.004.03.1.1 | reverse complement strand
CGGCGATACGGTCGCCCGCGCCCTGAAGGCCGGCAAGACTGTCGTTGATGTCCTGCGATATGGGCTTGCGGTCGACGGTGCTCTGCAGCACCCGCCTCTCAAGCTCGCTCAAATTCTCCGGGTTTCGCCTCAGCCAGCGATTGGCCAGTTCCGGCACGGTCTTGTTCATGGATGTCTCCATATAAAGCATCGGCTTGGCAGCCTGGTTTCCATATAGGAAGATGCCGGTTCGTCAAAAGCACGACGTGAGGATGCAAGCAGAATGCCCGATTTCAAGAAAATCCGCGCACGCGCTGCAAAACGCAAAGGCGGCGAGGAGGAACTGACGTCACTGCTGGGTCCGGTGCCCGACAATGCCGCCGTGGCTGACATTGCGGACAATCGCATTCTGTCTGTTATGGCCGAGCGCGTCTTTGCCGCCGGTTTCGTCTGGCGAGTCATCGAACAGAAATGGCCAGGCTTCGAAGAGGCATTCCTGCGTTTCGAGCCGAAGCGGCTGTTGTTCCAGCCCGATGATTTCTGGCACGATCTGGCTTCCGATCAGCGCATCGTGCGCAATCCGCAGAAGATCAAATCCGTTCGCGACAATGCTGCCTTCGTCGAGCGCGTGTCGAAGGAGCATGGCGGCTTCGGCGAATTCCTCGCCAACTGGCCGGCTGATGATCAGGTCGGGCTGATGGCTTACCTCGGCAAGCATGGCAGCCGGCTCGGCGGCAACACCGGCCAGTATTTTCTGCGCTGGCTGGGCTGGGATGCCTTTGTCATATCGGGCGATATGGCCGCGGCTCTGCGCGACGCGGGCCTCGACATCGCCGAAAGCCCGACCTCGAAGAAGGACCTGGACAAGATCCAGAGGCAAATCAATCAATGGGCGGCGGAGACGGGTCTGCCGCGCCGGCATATTTCTCGCATCCTGGCGATGTCGATCGGTGACAACCATTCGCCGCAAGCCTTGCGCGAATATATGGGCGACGACTGATACAAGGCTGCCTGGCCACGAATGACATTAGTCATTCGGTCGGGGGCACGATTGACGTACGTCAATCGTCCGAAGTGGTCCAAACGAACGCCATTGCCCGGCGAAATTTGCCGCGCTAAGTCAGCAGACATGACCAAGAAACTCGACATCCTGCGCATCGCCGTTGCCCAGCTCAATCCGACTGTTGGCGACATTGCTGGCAATCTCGCCAAGGCCCGCGAGGCGAGGGCGGATGCCGCCCGCCAGGGCGCCGATCTCGTGCTCTACACCGAGC
>NZ_RZQG01001297.1:0-1254 GCF_003998635.1 Mesorhizobium sp. M7D.F.Ca.US.004.03.1.1 | reverse complement strand
GTATCGGCACCTGACATGTTCACCTAGAGTGAAATAAATCCGCAGAGTGCCGGGGGCGACATGGCGAAGACAGTTTCCGATACCAAGGCTGGTCCTGCGGCCGCGAAAGCCAAACCGCTGCCAAAGGTCTCGGCCGACGGGAAAACCATCCGCGCGCCGCTGACGCAGAACCCGCATGCCATTCGCGACACCCGCGAGAAAGTGCTGGAGGTCGCGATCGGCCGCGAGGTGCGCGCCTTCCGCAAGAAGCTCGGCATCACTGTCGCTGATCTCGCGGTCGCCACCGACATCTCGCTGGGCATGCTGTCGAAGATCGAGAACGGCATCACCTCGCCCTCCCTGACCACCTTGCAGGCGCTGTCGCGGGCGCTCGGCGTTCCGGTCACTGCCTTTTTCCGCCGCTTCGAGGAAGAGCGCAGCGCCGTCTTCGTCAAGGCCGGCCAAGGGCTCGATGTTGAGCGCCGGGGCACCCGTGCCGGCCACCAGTACAATCTGCTCGGCCATATCGGCTCGAACACCAGCGGCGTCGTCGTCGAACCCTATCTGATCACGCTGACAGAGGATTCCGACGTGTTCCCGACCTTCCAGCATGAGGGCATGGAGTTCCTCTACATGCTCGAAGGCGAAGTCGTTTACCGGCACGGCAGCAACCTCTACCCGATGAAGCCCGGCGACAGCCTGTTCTTCGACGCCGACGCGCCGCACGGGCCGGAGCAACTGACGAAGCTGCCGATGCGCTATCTGTCGATCATCTGCTATCCGCAGAGCGCGGGCTAAGCGGGACGCAAGCAGCCCCCTCAACCGGATTGCCAACCGAATTGCGAAGGGCAATTCGGGGCAATCCGACCTCTCCCCGAGGGGAGAGGAGGCTGGCGCCAGCGTTGGCGATCTCTTCTCCCCTCGGGGAGAAGGTGGCCGCATAGCGGCCGGATGAGGGGGCCTTGCTCAATCCGGCCCAAACCCCGAACTGGTCGCACTGCCGTCGTCGTGCTTCGACAGCCATTCGACCAGCGCCGGGCGATAGCGCGTCAGGCCCTTGTAGTTGGCGAGTTCGTCGGGCAGGTCGCGGATGACGCGGTGCAGGCGCCGTGCCCATTTCGGCTGCGTCACCAATTCGTCCATCTTGATCAGATAGCAGCGGATCGGGAAGACGATGCCGTTCGAGCGCGGCAGGCGCCAGAAGCTCTGCAGTTCGACCCGCAGATGCACCTTGTCGCCGACATTCTCCGGCGTCACCGTCGCCCGGTCCGGTCC
>NZ_RZQG01001296.1:0-1256 GCF_003998635.1 Mesorhizobium sp. M7D.F.Ca.US.004.03.1.1 | reverse complement strand
CATCGGCCTGAAAGATCACGACGTTTGGCTCCGACGATCACCCGCCCTGCTTGGTGCCGAAATCGACCTTCGGCGGCTGCATCTTGTCTTCATCGACGGTGAAATTGGCGAAGGGCTCGTTGCTGCGGAACCAGAATGTCGCCCACAGCACCGACGGGAACGTCTTCAGCGTCAGATTGTAGTCCCGCACCGCCTGGATATAGTCGCGCCGTGCCACCGCGATGCGGTTCTCGGTGCCTTCGAGCTGCGCCTGCAGTGCCAGGAAATTCTGATTGGCCTTGAGGTCTGGATAGGCCTCCGACACCGCGATCAGCCGCGACAGCGCGCTGGTCAACCCTGCCTGGGCATCCTGGAACTTCTTGAGGGCTTCGGGATCCTTCAGCGTTTCCGGCGTCACTGTGATCTGCGTTGCCTTGGCGCGGGCTTCGACCACCGCGTCGAGCGTGTCCTTTTCGTGCGAGGCATAGCCCTTGACCGTCTCGACCAGGTTGGGGATGAGGTCGGCGCGGCGCTGATACTGGTTCAGCACCTCGCTCCATGCCGCCTTGGCGTTTTCCTCCGCCGTCGGAATGGTGTTGTAACCGCAGCCGGCCAGCAGCGGCAGCACGATCGCCATCATCAGGAAGGCGGGCAGCGTGCGGAACATGGACGGTGAGGCAAGGCGCTGGGCAAACATGATGGGGTCCCTCGGTAGAAGTTGCATGCGAAGCATTACCACAATCGGCGCGCAAGAAAACCGCCCGACCGGCAGCCGTTTGGCTGGCACGCTGGATGCCATTGCAAGGCCCTGTGATTGGCTGTGCGAACGCGATAAGGTTCGATCGAAACGGGACATCATCATGGCGGAACGCCAGGACAGCGACAAGGAATCGCGCCGTATCCTCGAGCGCGTTGCGCGCGAGACGGATCCGGCCGGCAACTCGTTTGTGGCGCGGGCCACGAAAGGCCTGCACGATCACGTCACCGCGGCCGATGCCGATCGTGCCGATCCGATCGAAGTCTGGGGCACCCGCATTGGCCGGACACTCGGCCTGCTGCTGGCGCTGGGCCTGATGGTCTGGCTTGTGCTTTACGTCATCCGGGGCAGTTAGGAATCAAGCAACAATGAGCGCCGAACAAACCGACGCGCCGCGTGCGGTCATCGTCATTTCCAGCCATGTCGCGCGCGGCTCGGTCGGCAACCGTGCCGCTGTGTTCGCACTGGAGACGCTGGGTTTCCCGGTCTGGGCGGTGCCGACGGTCATCCTGCCCTGGCA
>NZ_RZQG01001295.1:0-1256 GCF_003998635.1 Mesorhizobium sp. M7D.F.Ca.US.004.03.1.1 | reverse complement strand
CATCGATACGGGGCCGTTTGGCCCCGTATCGATGTGGTGCTCGACGGTGGCAGACCTGTGTTGATCAGGGCTTTGTTCCCGGAACATCATCGGCGGACGCTTTGGTCTGGCGGTCGAAAACGACCGCCAGACCGTTCTTGACGGCAAGCGTGGCGACCATGTCGTCGAGTTCGCGATCGGGAATGGCGGGTTTGAGGACGTGCCGGATGGCCTGATAGGCCTGCTCGGTCGACACATAGTCGTAGCGCTTTTTGCGCGCTTCCACATATTGTTCGATGAGAATGCCCAATCGGCGGGCGGCGATGTCATCTCGTTGCTGCAAGGGAGCCTCCTCAAGCGTCGATCATCTGCAGACCCCTAGAATGTAAAAACCCGCGCCGCGAAAGTTAAGGCCTGCGGCAGGCTCGAAGCCAAATAAATACGCTGTCGTCACCGACGAACAGCGCGGCGGCCGGCGAGCCTTGCTTAGGCCTTGTCAAAATCGGGCGGCAACGATCGAGCCCCGAGCGCGAAGCGATCCGCCAGACCTGCATTCACAACAGCTCCGACAGAACGGCCATGAAGTGGTCGTTCTCCGATGCCGAGCCGATGCTGACGCGCACATAGGTGTCGAAGCCCTGCTGCTTCCACGGTTTGACGATGACGCCTTGGCGCAGCAGGCCCTCGACGAAGACGGAGGCATCTTGCCGGCAGTTGAAGAACAGGAAATTGCCCCTGGAGGGGGCGACGCCGAGCCCCTTGCTCTTGAGGAAAGTCTCGACGCGTGCTCGTTCCGCCATGGCCAGCGCGACGACCCTGGCGAGGTGTTCATCATCGGCGAGCGCCGCCAGTGCGGCGGCCTGGGCCATGGCGTTGGCATTGAAGGGCGTGCGGACACGATCGAGCAGCGCGCGCAGCTCCGGGTCGCCGACGATGCCGAAGCCGATCCGCAATCCGGCAAGCCCGAACGCCTTGGAAAAGGTTCGAAGCACGATCCAGGGCCGGTCGCGTCGGCTTAGGTAAGGCAGGGACGACGTATAGTCGTCGCCCTCGGCATATTCCGCATAGGCTTCATCGATGACGATCAGTGTCTCGTCGCTCACCGCATCCAGAACCCTCGACAGATCGCCGCCGGAGAGCCAGCTGCCGACCGGGTTCATCGGGTTCGAGAACAGCAGCATGCGGGGCCGTTCGCGCACCGCCTCGACCAGCGCGTCGACATTGATGGTGAGATCGTCGTTGACGACAACGCGTTTGACGGTCGCCCCCATCAGCGT
>NZ_RZQG01001294.1:0-1259 GCF_003998635.1 Mesorhizobium sp. M7D.F.Ca.US.004.03.1.1 | reverse complement strand
AAGCGGTGACGAGCTTGGCGACGTTGACCAGCAGCTCGGGCGGGGCCGGCTTTCCGGCCAATGGACTGATTTTCATGGTCATTGTCTCATTCGGTTCGTGCAATCCCAACTTGTTTGGTTGACGGGCTGCCCGCAATTTGCGCCTTGGCGGCCGCAACGACGTGTGCCGGCTCGAATCCGAAGTGTTCTGCGACGACTTTCGATGGCGCTGACAGGCCGAAACTATGTAGAGCGAGGATGGCGCCGTCGAAGCCGGTATAGCGCTCCCATCCGAAACCAGATGCTTCTTCTACCGCAACCCGGGCCGTTATAGCGGGCGGCAGGACGGTCTCGTGATACTCCTTCGGTTGGCTTTCGAACAATTCCCATGACGGCATGCTGACGACGCGTGCCTTGATGCCCTCGGCCTTCAGCTGTTCATACGCCGTCACGCACAGCGCGACTTCGCTGCCGGTCGCCAGCAGCAGGACGTCGGGTCTGCCGTCGGGAGCATCAGCCAGTACATAAGCGCCCTGCGCCACGCCGGCTGCGTTTGCATAGATCGAGCGATCGAGCGTCGGCACCGCCTGTCGCGTCAGCACGAGGCAGACAGGCCTGTCCTTGAGATGCATGATGACCTTCCATGCCTCCATGACTTCATTCGCATCCGCCGGGCGTAGCACGACCATGCCGGGCATGGCGCGGAACGAGGCAAGCTGCTCGATCGGCTGGTGGGTTGGCCCGTCCTCGCCGAGACTGATGGAATCATGGGTCCAGATGGAGATGAGCGGGAGTTCCATCATCGAGCTCAGCCGCAGCGCCGCGCGGCAGTAGTCGGTGAAGATCAGGAAGCTGGAGACGAACGGCCGCAGCTTCGACAGGCTCATGCCGTTGCCGATGGCGCACATGGCATGTTCGCGCAGGCCAAAGTGGAAATTCCGCCCGCGGTAGCTGACGGCCTGGTCGCCCTCTGGGGTCTGAAAGTTGCCGGCGAAATCGAATTCGAGGTTCGTCTTGGTTGACGGCGACAGGTCTGCCGCGCCCCCCAGCAGCCATGGCAAATGTTCCGCAATAGCGTTCAACACCTGGCCCGACGAGTCGCGCGTCGCGAGGCCTTTCGCATCGGCTGAGAAGGCGGGCAACGTGGCGTCCCACCCGGAGGGAGCATCGCGTCGCTGCATCTGGTCGATCTGTTTGGCCAGGTCGGGATATTGTCTACGATAGGCCGCGAACAATTTTCGCCAGGCGGCATGAGCGGCGTCCCCACGCTTGCCCATATG
>NZ_RZQG01001293.1:0-1261 GCF_003998635.1 Mesorhizobium sp. M7D.F.Ca.US.004.03.1.1 | reverse complement strand
GACAAGCCGAAGGTCGCCACCCGCAAGTCTTCCGAGATGGCGCTGGAGGTCATCAACGGCGCCGTGCCCGAGACCATCGGCGGTTCCGCCGACCTGACCGGCTCCAACAACACCAAGACCAGCCAGACCAAGAACATCACGCCGGACGATTATGGCCAGCGTTATGTCCACTACGGCATCCGCGAGCACGGCATGGCCGCCGCGATCAACGGCCTGACGCTGCATGGCGGCCTCATCGCCTATGGCGGCACCTTTATGTGCTTCTCCGACTATGCGCGTCCGTCGATGCGGCTGGCCTCGCTGATGGGCATCCGCTCGATCTTCGTCATGACCCATGATTCCATCGGTCTGGGCGAAGACGGCCCGACCCACCAGCCGGTCGAGCATCTGGCCGCATTGCGCGCCATCCCCAACCACAATGTCTTCCGTCCGGCCGATGCGGTGGAAACCGCCGAATGCTGGCAGATCGCTCTCGAGTCGGAAAGGACGCCGTCGACCCTGGCGCTGACCCGTCAGAACCTGCCGACGGTACGCACCGAATTCTCCGCGAAGAACCTGAGCAGCCAGGGCGCCTACGAACTGGCCGCGGCCAGCGGCGAGGCGGCGGTGACCATCTTCGCCACCGGCTCAGAGATCGAGATCGCGCTCGGCGCCCGTGACCTCCTCGAAAAGCACGGCCACCCGACCCGCGTCGTCTCGGTGCCTTGCTTCGAGCTGTTCGACCAGCAGAGCGCCGACTACCGCAAGAAGACGATCGGCAACGCACCGATCAGGATGGCGATCGAAGCCGGCATTCGCCAGGGCTGGGACCATCTGATCGGCAGCGACGGCATCTTCATCGGCATGACCGGTTTCGGCGCCTCGGGCACCATCGAACAGCTCTATCCGCATTTCGGCATCACCGCCGAGGCGGCGGCCAAGGCGGCGGAAGCACGCTTGCACGCCAAGTAAGATTCTGGCCAGCCCGGCGAAAACACGAAAAGCGGTTTCGCCGGGCTGGCCCAACCTAATCGATTTAAATCCACGTCGCTGCGGCTGGATTCTTTCCGCTTCCGCCGCTATGAAACTGCGGACCCATCGTCTGCCCTACAGCTCCCAGGGAGAGAATAATGACCGTCAGAGTTGCCATCAACGGATTCGGCCGCATCGGCCGCAACATCCTGCGCGCCATCCATGAATCCGGCCGCAAGGACATCGACGTCGTCGCCGTCAACGACCTCGGCCCGGTCGAGACCAACGCGCACCTCTTGCGCTATGACAG
>NZ_RZQG01001292.1:0-1262 GCF_003998635.1 Mesorhizobium sp. M7D.F.Ca.US.004.03.1.1 | reverse complement strand
GCGCCGACGTGCCCGAATGGAACAATCAGGGCAGGGGGTCGGCACCGGTCGATCCCGCCGACGCCGCCGATCCGGCCGTCTGGGCGATTTCCTGCTTCTTCATCCGGAGCAAGGTGCGAGGCAGGGGCATCACGCATCGCCTCGTCGAAGGCGGCATCGATTTCGCCCGCCGGAACGGCGCGCGGCTGGTTGAGGCCTGCCCGATAGACCTGTCGCGCGATTCGCGCTCGATCGGCCTGTTCGTCGGCTCGTCGCGGGTTTTCGAGAAGGCTGGTTTCGAGAGGCTTGTGGAACGCAAGGCGGGCCGGCCGTTGATGCGGCTGGTGCTTTGACGAGTCTTTTCGCACTGGAAGCCTTGTTGATCTCACCTTGCGGTTGCAGTGGTAATTTCATACCAGACGAACGAAGCGTTCCTTCAAGGCCAAAACGGAGAATTCGCGTGAACCGTGCCCTGCCATTCGTGTTCCTTCTTGCGTTGAGTGCACCTGCTTTCGGTCAGACCGTCGACAGCCATGGTGCGAAGCAATTGTCCGATGACCTGTCCCGCTATGTCGGCAAGCAGGCGATCGACAAAGGCATCCTGAAGGTTTCGCTCGAAGACGGCGCCTACAAGATCCTGTTTGATTTCAAGGCACTTGCCGCATCATTCCCGGACCAGAAGCTGCTGAAGCTCGATTTTGCGCCCTATGCCTTGATGGTGAAGCCGCGCAGCGATGGGGCCTGGGATGTCTCGATGGATTTTTCGCAAAGCGCCTCCGTCGAGTTCAACGGGCCCGAGGGGCTGCAAAGCACGCAGTTTTCGATCAAGGATGGCAAGGGCTCCGGCGTCTACGATCCCAATCTGGCGGCCTTCACCAGCGGCACCAGTTCAATGGCCGGCATGACCATGGCATCGAAGGATGCCAAGCAGCACATGGAGGCCAGCACCGGGGCTGGCACTGCGACCATTGCCGCGACCAAGTCCGCGACCGGCGGCGTCGATTTCACCACCTCGCAAAAGGTGTCGAGCTTTGTCGAAGCGATCAACTTCGACGATCCGGAGAGCGGGTTGAAATTCCCGGTCACCGTCAGGTCGCCGGAACTGTCGATCGAAGCCAGCGGCAAGGGCGTACGAACAAAGCCGTTGCTCGATTTGCTGGCATTTGGCGTGGCCAATGAAGACGAGGCGACGCTGAAGGCCAACCAGGCGCAACTCAAATCGCTTCTGCTCGCCGCATTGCCGCTTTGGGAGCGTGTCGAGGGAACCTACGGCTTTAAGGATT
>NZ_RZQG01001291.1:0-1264 GCF_003998635.1 Mesorhizobium sp. M7D.F.Ca.US.004.03.1.1 | reverse complement strand
TCTCCATCGACGGCAGCATCGTGCTGGTCAATGGCGCGCTGTCGTCGGCGCGGTTCAGCAAGGTCACCTTGAACAGGGGCGACGACGTTGCGGTATCCGTGAAGCGATCCGGCAAGGGCTATGCGGTCGACATATCAGGCAGCGCGCTGGATGCACGCTCGCTCATCAAGCAGTTCACCTCGGACGTCGACACGGCCACCAAGACGACCGGTTCCGATGCCATTTCCGTCAGCGCCGATGTCGATCAGCTGACCGGTTTCCACGACGAGCAATTGTCCAATCTGAAGCTCGACTACAGCGCGGCCGGATCGCGGGTGAACGGGCTGAAGGTCAGCGCCACGGCAAGTTCGGGCGCTGCGATCAGCATCAGCAACACCACTGGCGCTGGCCAGCGCGCGCTCAACATGCAGTCCGCGGACGCTGGCGCCATCCTCAGGTTCCTCAACATCTACGAGCATATGGAAGGTGGATCGATCACCCTGGCGCTGGCGGGGCCGAGCGACGGATCGCTGAAGGGCAAGGTCGATACCAGCAACTTTTTCGTGGTCAACGAACCGAAACTCGCCTCCATCGTCTCGACCACGCCGGCCGGCGACAACCGCAGCCTCAATCAGGCGGTCAAGGGCAAGCTGGACACGTCGCGGGTGAAATTCGAACGCGGTTACGCCGAGATCGACAAGGGCAGTGGCTATCTGAAACTGGCCAATGGCGTGCTGCGCGGCCCGCGCATCGGCACGACGTTCCAAGGCACGCTCTACGATCAGAACAACAATATGGACATGACTGGCACGTTCATGCCGGTCTATGGCCTCAATCGCATCTTCGGCGAATTGCCCATCGTCGGCGCGCTGCTCGGCAATGGCCGCGACCGCGGCCTGATCGGCGTCACCTACCGGCTCAAGGGCAATGCCAACAAGCCGCTGCTGGACATCAATCCGCTGTCGGTGATCGCGCCCGGGATATTCAGGTCGATCTTCGAGTACCGCTGATCGAGGTCAAATCGGCCGCACCAGAATGTGCTTTTTCCTGCCCAGAGAAAGCTTTACGACGTTTTCCGGACTCAAATCCTTTGAAGTCACAAGCCGGCGCTCATCGCTGACCGGCTCGTCGTTCAGGCGCACCGCACCGCCCTGCACATGCCGCCGCGCCTCGCCGTTCGACGCCGCCAGTCCGGCGGTGACGAGCAGCGACAGGACGCCCACGCCGGCTTCGAGCGCTGCCTTGTCAACCTCGACGGTCGGCAGCGCTCGAAGCCGGCGTGGGC
>NZ_RZQG01001290.1:0-1265 GCF_003998635.1 Mesorhizobium sp. M7D.F.Ca.US.004.03.1.1 | reverse complement strand
TGCCTATCCTGTCCCCTTCCGAGGCGCGGCAGAGGGAGCCAACCGTCCGGAGCGGCCAATTCACGACGAAAAAAGGCATATTGCATACATTATGCTAGCTTCCAGTACGGATGGTCTGCAGTCTCACCAACCGACAACTTTGGCAGAAAGGGCAATCCCCCTTAGAGGTCAATTGAGTTGGGTCGGACAATCTGGGACGTTGCATTCAGCGAACACGCACCGGCGCCGCATAGGGTGGAACCTGCACTGTGCGTACTGCATTGGCATTCGCCGCAGCCACTGCCCTAACGTGGCGTGCGATTTCCTCCATTGAGGCGAACCAGACATCGCCCCGAGACCGCAAGTCCTCCAGAAACGCCGCAAATACGGCCCAGCGCGACAGTCTCCCCGACACAAAGGGATGGACCACGGGAACCCATAACCCGCCGTACCGGTAAGCCGTCTCAAACTCCTGACGGAAAACCTCGAACCCCTGCAGGGGCGCACGTATCGGCATCGTATAGTCGAGATCAATTGACTGGACATACTGCGGCCAGTCGTCCAGGCCCCAGTGAGACGGGATTTCAACCAGAGTGCCGTTCGGCGCCGACAGGATATAAGGGATATCGTCCCCCATCAGGGAGGCATCGTATTCAAAGCCACGATCGACAAGGAAACCGGGTGAACGGTCCGAGATATTATAGAGCGGTGCACGCCAGCCGCGGGGCCGTGCGCCTGTTGCCTTGACAATGACCTCGATGCCGCGGTCCAGCCAGTAGGCTTCATCCTCGGCGCTGAGTTCTGAAGGATGCTCGTGCAGAAATCCATGGTGAGCGATCTCGTGGCCTCCTGAGAGGATCGTTTCGATTGCTTCAGGATAGCGTTCGATGCACCAAGCTGGAATGAAGAAGGTCTGGCGGATTCCGAGGCGGCGATAGGTTTCAACGATCCTCGGCACTGCTACCTGTGGTCCGTATTGCAGCATCGAGATCGCTGACAGGCGGCGATAGCCGTCGAGCGGATGAGCAATGTGGATCAGGCTATCGGCATCCATATCGAAGGTTATGCAGCAGGCGCAGTTAGCGCCGTTTGGCCAGGGAATGGGGTTCAAAATCATGATGCTCTCGGTTTTGTGAAATCAGGAATCGGCAGCAAGGTGATCGATCAGGCGGACCAGGAAAGCCTGACAGCTCGCAAGCTGTTGGAGGGACACATACTCGTTGGGCTGGTGCGCCTGGGCGACGTAGCCGGGCCCACAGATCACTGTGGAGAGGCCCGCCTGTTGG
>NZ_RZQG01000128.1:0-10153 GCF_003998635.1 Mesorhizobium sp. M7D.F.Ca.US.004.03.1.1 | reverse complement strand
CGCGCAGCCGCCCGCGGGGCGCCGCCCCCGCCGCTGCCTCCTGCTCGGCCGCCGCCATGTCGGCGAGGATGCGCAGGCCGCTGTCGTAGAACGCCGTGCCTTCCGGCGTCAGTTGTAGTTTTCGCGTCGAACGGCTGACCAGCCGCGCGCCAAGCCTGGCCTCCAGCCGCGCGATCAGCTTGCTCACCGCCGACGGCGTCATGCGCAACGCGCGTGCCGCGGAGGAAAAACTGCCTTCCTCGACGACCCGCACGAACACTTCGATCTCGCCGGAGCGATTGATGTCGGACCTAGCCATTTGTGAATCTATTTCACAGAAAATGTGCCCAAGGCAAGTCTGGTTCACAATGCAGGGCAACACGATCTTTCGGGTCGGGGCGCGGGACGGCGCTCTTCGTCATCGAAGTGGAAACAGCCATGCCTCTTGCTCTCTACGCCCTCGCCGCCGGTGCCTTCGGCATTGGCGTCACCGAATTCGTCATCATGGGTCTGCTGCTCGATGTCAGCAAGGATCTCGGCGTTTCGATCTCGGCCGCCGGCCAACTCATTTCTGGTTATGCGCTTGGCGTCGTCATCGGCGCGCCCCTGCTGACCATCGCCACCGGCGACTGGCCACGAAAGACCGTGCTCCTTGCGCTGATGGCGATCTTCACGCTTGGCAATCTCGCCTGTGCGCTGGCACCCGACTACTGGACGCTGATGGGCGCCCGCATCATCACTGCCTTTGCCCACGGCACCTTCTTCGGCGTCGGCTCTGTCGTCGCCACAGGGCTGGTGGCGCCCAACAAGAAGGCCTCGGCGATCGCACTGATGTTCACCGGGCTGACCATCGCCAACATCCTCGGCGTGCCCTTCGGCACCTGGCTCGGCCAGGCTTTTGGCTGGCGGGCGACCTTCTGGGCGGTGACATTGGTCGGCCTGGCGGCCTTCGCCGTCATCCTGGCTCTGGTGCCACGCAGCCAGACGGCGCCCGAAAAGAGCGACCTTCGCGCCGATCTCGCCGTTTTGCGCCGCACGCCCGTCCTGCTCGGTCTTGCCACCACCGTGCTCGGCTATGCCGGTGTCTTCGCCGTCTTCACTTATATCGCGCCGTTGCTGACCGAGATCAGCGGCTTCAAAGAAGTGGCCGTATCGCCGATTCTGCTCGTCTTCGGCGGCGGTCTCATCGCTGGCAATTTGCTTGGCGGCAAGGTCGCCGACCGCTGGCTGGTGCCGGCCGTGCTGGGCAGTCTCGTGGTGCTGGCCCTGGTGCTCGCAACCATGACCTTCGCCATCCACAGCCAGGTGATGGCCGTCATCTATGTCGGACTGCTCGGCGCTGCTGCCTTCGCCACCGTGGCGCCGCTGCAGATGTGGGTATTGGACAAGGCGCAAGGTGCCGGTCAGAGCCTCGCCTCATCCTTCAACATCGCCGCCTTCAATCTCGGCAATGCGGCAGGCGCCTGGCTTGGTGGCGCGGTGATTGCCCATGGGCTTGGTCTGGGGTCCCTCACCTGGGTCGCCGCCCTGCTGCCGCTCGCCGCACTCGCCGTGGCGGGACTGGCGCTGCGTCTCGATCGCACCGACACGCTCGGCGAGCCTGCCTCCATCCGGTCGTGACCGTCCTCGGCAAACCCACTTTCGACACCTTCATTCCACACCATCAGGAGTAAAAAGATGGACTATCGACGTCTCGGTGCATCGGGCCTGAAAGTGCCCGCACTCTCATTCGGCGCGGGAACTTTTGGCGGTTCCGGCCCGCTGTTCGGCGCCTGGGGCAACAGCGACGCCAGCGAGGCGCGGCGGCTGATCGACATCTGCCTGGAGGCCGGCGTCAACCTGTTCGACACCGCCGACGTCTATTCGAACGGCGCCTCGGAAGAGGTGCTTGGCGAAGCGATAAAGGGTCGCCGCGATGCCGTGTTGATCTCGACCAAGACCTCGCTGCCGATGGGCGATGGGCCGGCCGATTACGGCTCGTCGCGTGCGCGGCTGATCAGATCCGTGGATGATGCGCTGAGGCGCCTCGGCACCGACTACATCGACCTTCTGCAGCTGCACGCCTTCGATGCCGGCACGCCGATCGAGGAGGTGCTGTCGACGCTGGACCAGCTCGTGCGCTCGGGCAAGCTGCGCTATGTCGGCGTCTCCAATTTCTCCGGCTGGCAAGTGATGAAGTCGCTGGCCGAGGCTGACAAGCACGGCTACCCCCGCTACGTAGCGCATCAGGTCTACTATTCGCTGGTCGGCCGCGACTATGAATGGGAGCTGATGCCGCTCGGCCTCGACCAGGGCGTCGGCGCGCTGGTGTGGAGCCCGCTCGGCTGGGGCCGCCTGACCGGCAAGATCCGCCGTGGCCAGCCTTTGCCGGAAAAGAGCCGGCTGCACGACACAGCGAGCTTCGGGCCGCCGGTCGAGGACGAGCATCTCTACCGGGTAATGGATGCCCTCGACGCGGTGGCGCAGGAAACCGGCAAGACCGTGCCGCAGATCGCCATCAACTGGCTGCTCCAGCGCCCGACCGTGTCGTCGGTCATCATCGGCGCCCGCAACGAGGAACAGCTGCGCCAGAATCTCGGCGCCGTCGGCTGGACGTTGACGCCGGAGCAGATCAGGACACTCGACGCGGCAAGCGAAGTCACGGCCCCCTACCCGTATTTCCCCTATCGCCGCCAGGAAGGTTTCGCCCGGCTCAACCCGCCGGCGGTATGATATTTTTTGCTCAGGCCGCGCGTTGCGCGGCCTGATAGCCTACCCCCAGATTGGCCAAAGCGCTGCCTGGCCGCTGCCGATCAGGGCAATGATGATCAGGCAGACGATCCACAGCGCCGGATACTCCCAGCCACCGCCCGCATTGGTGAACCAGAAACCATTTTTGCCGTGGACGAGCACGATCGTGCCCAGCATCAGGGGAATGAGCAGAATGGCCGCCAGCCGCGTGGCGACGCCGAAGATCAGACCAAGACCGCCGGCCGTTTCGGCTGCGATGGCGATCAAGCCGAAATAGCCGGGTACGCCGAGCGACTGGAAATAATCGGTTGTGCCCTTGGGCGTGAAGACGAAGTACTTCAGATAGGCATGGGCAAGAAACAGGCCGCCGACGCTGACACGAAGCAGCAGCGCGGCATAGTCGAACGCGGTCATGTCCGTTCTCCCGATCGCGGACGCGCCTTGGGCACTCTGCCTTGCCGCGCCACCTGCGTAGGATAGCCGACAGCGGCGCTGCTGTCGCGGGACCAGAATGGAAACAGACCGTCTGCGGCCGCCGTTCAGTGAAGCACGAACTCGCCGTCCACCTTGCGCCATTCATTCGGCGCGATCAGCTTCTGGTGCGTGTAGCTGATCGAATGCAGCGGCCCGTCCAGCTTGGCCTTCCAGAATTCGATGAACTTGATCAGCACCGGAAACTTCGGCGCCAGATCATAGTCCTGCCAGATGAAGCTCTGCAGCAGATGCGGATGGTCGGGGAAATGATAAAGAATCTTGGCCGTGGTCAGGCCATAGCCTTTGAGCATCAGGTCCATTTCGGAATGGTCGCGCATGGCAGTCCCCTTGGGCGGTCCCTGGTTGAGTCTCCTTTCCTCCCAACGTCAGAGTGTGCGCGCCGTTGCTTAACTGTCTATTGATTTTTCCTGATCGAGAACGAGTTTTCCGCGCGAAAACATGCGGTTAGCAGCGAGCCCACCCGAGTGCTGACAGCGGCAGGCAAATTGCCTGCGGCATCCCGCCGCGCGAATCCAACGTCTAATATTGCGATGACGGGCGAACTGGTAATAATGCCGCGAATTCGCGGCAGCTTTGTCGCGATCCCGCCGGCGTTTCAAGCCGGCGGATTGGTTTGGGAGGAAGTGAAGAAATGTCCGACGTTCATGTCCATCGCGTCCAGCCGGCGTGGAAGAAAAACGCGCTGATCGATAATGACACCTACCTGAAATGGTATGCCGACAGCGTCAAGTCACCGGACAAGTTCTGGGGCAAGCACGGCAAGCGCATCGACTGGTTCAAGCCCTACAGCAAGGTCAAGAACACCTCCTTCGACGGCAAGGTCTCGATCAAATGGTTCGAGGACGGGCTCACCAACGTCTCTTATAACTGCATCGACCGGCACCTGAAGAAGCGCGGCAACCAGACCGCCATCATCTGGGAAGGCGACAATCCCTACGACGACAAGAAGATCACCTACAACGAGCTCTACGAGCATGTCTGCCGGCTCGCCAACGTGATGAAGAAGCACGGCGTCAAGAAGGGTGACCGCGTCACCATCTACATGCCGATGATCCCGGAAGCGGCCTATGCGATGCTGGCCTGCACGCGCATCGGCGCCATCCACTCGATCGTCTTCGGCGGCTTTTCGCCGGATGCGCTGGCCGGCCGCATCGTCGATTGCGAATCGACCTTCGTCATCACTGCCGACGAAGGCCTGCGCGGCGGCAAGGCCATTCCGCTTAAGGAGAACACCGACAAGGCGATCGACATCGCCGCCAAGAATTTCGTCATGGTCAAGAACGTTGTCGTCGTGCGCCGCACCGGCGGCAAGGTCGGCTGGGCGCCGGGGCGCGACGTCTGGTATCACGACGAGATCGCGACGGTGAAGGCCGAATGCAAGCCGGAGAAGATGAAGGCCGAGGATCCGCTGTTCATCCTCTACACCTCCGGCTCGACCGGCAAGCCGAAGGGTGTGCTGCACACCACCGCCGGCTACCTCGTCTACGTCTCGATGACGCACCAATATGTCTTCGACTACCATGACGGCGACATCTATTGGTGCACCGCCGATGTCGGCTGGGTCACCGGCCACAGCTACATCGTCTACGGCCCGCTCGCCAACGGCGCCACCACGCTGATGTTCGAAGGCGTGCCGAACTATCCGTCGCAGTCGCGCTTCTGGGACGTCATCGACAAGCACAAGGTCAACATCTTCTACACCGCCCCGACGGCGCTGCGGGCGCTGATGGGCGCCGGCGATGCGCATGTCACCAAGACGTCGCGCAAGTCGCTGCGCGTGCTGGGTTCGGTTGGCGAGCCGATCAATCCGGAAGCCTGGGAGTGGTATTTCAACATCGTCGGCAACGGCAAGGTGCCGATCGTCGACACCTGGTGGCAGACCGAGACCGGCGGCATCCTGATCACGCCACTGCCCGGCGCCACCGACCTCAAGGCAGGCTCGGCGACGCGGCCGTTCTTCGGCGTCAAGCCGCAGCTGGTCGACGGCGAGGGCAAGGTGCTGGAAGGTGCTGCCGACGGCAATCTGTGCATCACCGATTCCTGGCCCGGCCAGATGCGCACCGTCTATGGCGATCATGATCGCTTCATCCAGACCTATTTCTCGACCTACAAGGGCAAGTACTTCACCGGCGATGGCTGCCGCCGCGACGCCGACGGCTACTACTGGATCACCGGCCGCGTCGACGACGTCATCAACGTCTCCGGCCATCGCATGGGCACGGCCGAAGTCGAATCCGCACTGGTCAGCCACGACAAGGTTTCGGAAGCCGCCGTCGTCGGCTATCCGCACGACATCAAGGGCCAGGGCATCTACTGCTACGTCACGCTGATGGGCGGCGAGCAGCCGAGCGAGGAGTTGCGCAAGGAACTCGTCGCTCATGTCCGCAAGGAGATCGGCGCCATCGCTTCGCCCGACAAGATCCAGTTCGCGCCCGGCCTGCCGAAGACGCGCTCGGGCAAGATCATGCGTCGCATCCTGCGCAAGATCGCCGAGGACGATTTCTCAGCCCTTGGCGACACCTCGACGCTGGCCGATCCGGCCGTCGTCTACGACCTGATCGCCAACCGGCAGAACAAGAAGGCTTGATGCAGGACGAGGCCGCACTGGGCACTGTCAGTGAGCTCTGGCGCTATCCAGCGAGTTCGCTTGCCGGTGAGCGCCTGGAAACAATCTCGGTCGACGTCGAGAGCATCAACGGCGACCGCCTGTTCGGCCTTGTCGATGCCACCGACAATGAAATCGCCCGGCCGGATCGCGACGCGAAATGGCACAAGGTGCCGCGCATCCGGACCCGGCTGTCGCCTGCCCGCGAACTCGAGATCGCCATCCCGGACGGCGACTGGCTGGCTGCACCGGGTATCGAGAGCGACAGCGCGGTGTCGGCCTATCTTGGCTTCGAGGCCTCGATCCGGCCGTTTCGCCGGGAGAATGCCGCGCCTGACTATTCCGGCCCGCTGACCGCGGAGCGCTACCGCAAGGCGCCGATCCATCTGTTGACCACGGCTTCGCTGGCGCGCCTGAAGGCATTGCATCCGGAAGGGACCCCCGATCCGCGCCGTTTTCGTCCCAACATCGTCGTCGACATGGCGGCAATCGAAGGGTCGTTTCCAGAGACGGAATGGATCGGCCGCAAGCTGGCGATCGGCGACCTGTTGCTGACCATCTCGGAACCCTGCCGCCGCTGCGGTTTCACCATCATCGCCCAGGATGGCTTCGGCAATGATCCTGGTATCCTGCGCAATCTGGTCCGCCACAACGCGCACAATCTCGGCGTCTATTGTACGGTCGATCGGCCGGCCAGCATCGAGGTCGGCGACACGATGCGCTTCATCTGATCATTGGTACAGATCCGCCCTTGTCGGCGGCAGCCCGCTCGGGCCACGCGCGCGTTTGGTGACGACAGTCTGGAAAATCTGTGCCGAGGCACGTTCGAAGGTGATCGAACAGCCGGTCAGGTAAAGCAGCCACAGCCGCGCCTTGGCTTCTCCCACTTCGGCGATTGCCTCGTCGAACCTTGCATACAGGCGCTCGGCCCACAGCCTGCAGGTGCGGGCATAGTGTTCGCGCAGGTTCTCGACATCGTAGACGAGGAAGCCGTGGGCTTCGAGATTGCCGAGCGTCATGCCGATCGTGTCGAGTTCGCCGCCGGGGAAGATGTATTTGATCAGCGCCTTGAACTCCGGACCCTTGCGCAGGGTTTTCTTGATGTCGCCCTTGCTGCGCCTGGTGATGGCGTGATGCAGATAGACGCCGCCCGGCTTCAGCAGGCGATGGACGGTGGAGAAATAGGCGGCGTGGTTGGCGAGCCCCAGATGCTCGAACATGCCGATCGACGATATCTTGTCGAAGCTACCGGTAAGTTTGGCGTAGGATTTTACCTCGATCGTGATCTTGTCCTCCAGCCCCTCGGCGCGAATGCGCTCACGGGCGAGTTGCGTCTGGGCTTCCGACAACGAGACACCGTGGCCGACGACGCCGTAGTTCTTCGCGGCATGGATCAGCATCGCTCCCCAGCCGCAGCCTATGTCGAGCAGCCTCTCGCCGGGCTTCAGCCGCAGCTTGCGGCAGATATGGTCGAGCTTGTCGATTTGCGCCTCATCGATGCTGTTGGCGAAATCCTTGAAGTAACCGCAGCTGTAGACCATGCGTTCGTCGAGAAAGAGCCGATAGAAGGCATTCGAGATGTCGTAATGATGCTGGATCGCTTCCTGGCTCGAACCGCTGACGAAGGGATTGCGCCCCGAAAGATCGGTCCGCGCCGTCATCTGTTTCCTTGAAAACAGCACGGCTGGCAGATCACGCAGGATCGCCAGCTTCGGCAATGTCTTGAGTTTCGACCTGAGTTTGCCTTGCGAAGGCAGGGCATAGAAGTCAAACAGCGATCCGTCTTCGATGTCGACCGCCTTGGAAATCCACATCTCGATCAGCGTCGAGAAGGCGGGACGGCGGACCACCTGCCAGACAATGTCCGGGTCGTTGACGGTGAGCACAGGGCCGGTGGCGGGGCCAATGCGCTCGCCGGTCCACAGCTTGACAGCAAAGCCCGGCTTCAGCGTTTCAACAACCGTTCGAACAATTCGCGCGGCCTTGTCGGTGGCGTCCATGCTTCCTCCCCGAAGCCAGAGCGCCAATGTTGTCTGTTTGCCACTGGACTGCAAGCCGCCCGTCTTGTCAGCCTGTCTGGAAAGACACACACCCGGCTTTTTGAGGGTGGCACCTTGCCATTTCCCAAATGAGACCCCATCATCTCCGTGTGTTCAACAAATCGAAAGGAGGTGATCCGATGTCGAGTGATTTCGTTTTCCAGAACGTGGCCTCAGCGGATTGCACTTTCGGGAAGCAGTCTTCCCGTTAAGGCGCGAGATGCGCGGCGGGTGACCTCTTGAGGTCGCCGCCATAGGGCCGCGCCACGGACGGAAACACGGAAGGCCGCCGGCTTCGCAAGAAGCGGCGGCCTTTTCCTTTTTGCGGATTACTGGGTCAGGACGACCTTTTCGGTGTTGCGGATGATTTCCTGAAAGGCGTCGTTCAATTCTACTCCGGTGGATACCTCGAAGTAATGCCTGTTGGTGGACACGTCCTTCGACGAACAGTCCTTCAGCACCGCCTTTGCCTGGTCCCGCTCGGTCGCCGACATGTCCTTGTCGTTCAGATCGAAGCCGATGGTGAAAATCTCGATGCCGTCATTCTTCATGTTGCCGCACAGCGTTTCGGCGTTGCCGCGCGCAAGGTTGCCCTGGCTGTTGTAGCTGCCCCCCGCACCGGCGAAGGCAGTATTGAACTGGCCATCGGTCATCAGGATCGCAACCTTGGCGATCTTCTTCGCATTGGCATCCGAGGCGCCTTTGCCGAGACCGGCATTCTCGATCGCGGCGCGCCATTGCGGCGACAGCATATAATAGGTCCACTGAATGGCGATCGCGCCGGCCGTATAACCATCGGCCTGGAAGTCGTCGATCGAATCAAGCAATGCATCGGAATCCGCGGTCAGCGGGATCACTTCCGCATCAGGGCACCTGTTCATTCCCCCACCACTGAGATGATCATCCCGGTTGACCAGGGCATAATATTTCTTGCCGGTCCTGTCCGTGCGAACCGTATCTGGGCCGTCGGCGCTCAAATCCGCATCGCCGTTTTTGTCCTTGCGCTCCGTCGTGCAATTATCGGGGTGTGGCATCGCCGCGCCAACAATGGAGATGTAGTCGCTGAAGGACGGCAGCAAATCTTTGCCCGTCTTGGCGACGAGAAGCGAACTGCCGGCAACCGGTGGCAGCTCAGAGCTCCCTTGGTTCTCGGCATAGACGTTTTCCGCCAGCTTGCCGGCGTTCACGCCAGATGCGTAGGGCACAATTGCGACGCGGATGCGGGGGTTCTTCGGATCCTGGTTCTGGAGCATCGTCTGAACGGCGTTTCTTGCAGCTGCTTTCAGATCGCCTATCTTGTCGACCTTGCCCCGCTTCGCCATCGATCCTGTTATGTCTAGCATCATCGCCACTTCGACGGCCTTGTCCGAATAGAGCGCCGTTGTGGAAGCGGTGACGCGTTTCATGTCACCCGTGCCAAAAATCGGGAAATACAGCGCGACATCGACATGGGCGTCGGCTTGGACCGTCTTGGCGGTACTGTTGACCGTCAGTCTGTCGAGCACGATCTGGTCGACCTGCAGGATGCCCGCCGTGCTGTTGGCATCGAGAAAGGCCTGAACCGATCTGTTGGCATCGGCCTCCTTGATGGCGCCGGTCGTCAGGTCGCGTGCGGTCGATGTCACGGCGGCATCGACCACGCCCTGCAGGCTCGATCTGGCATTGTACAGCTGAGAGACGTTGACGGAAAAGCCAACGCCCAGCGCCAAGACCGAGGCAGCAAGGCCGAACAGGACTGCGAAATTTCCACCGCGATCCCTGGCGAACCCACCGACCGCGTGAACAAGACCCCCGTAATTCCGCATCCTACAGCCTCCGCTCGCCTCGGCCTCGTCGCCGTGGAAAGGCCAATGCAGGAATCCGGCCGGATTGCGCGGTCGCTTCCGCGCAGCCCGGGATCAGGCAATCAAGCTGTTGTTTTTGCTCGGGTTGCGAAGGATGTAAGGTAAACAATAGGTAAACGGAAATTCAAGAAAGCGACTTCGTTTACGAAGCGCTTACCATGATCGACGGCATGTCGATCCGGGTCCCGATCCGGCACAGAGGCTCGAAGGATGCAGTGTCTCGAAGCGGATCAGAATCCGGCTGCGAAAAGCTCTAGGCCAGCATCTGCGCGCTGACGGTCCTGTCGATGCCGTGATAGGGCGGGTTGAACAAATTGCCTTCCTGTTCGTAGGTCCACACCTTGAACAGGCTGAGCCGGTGCGGGCCGAAGCTGTGCAGCAGCGGCACGTCGGTGGCGTCACGGCCGCGCGCGATGACGACGCGGCCGGTCCTCGGCGTGTTGTGGCGGGGCACGAAAGTG
>NZ_RZQG01001289.1:0-1267 GCF_003998635.1 Mesorhizobium sp. M7D.F.Ca.US.004.03.1.1 | reverse complement strand
CAATACCGATCCCTTCGCCAAGGCATTCGTGATCCTTTTGCGTGTCGCCAACAATCTCGTATGCATCGCCACCATCGGCCTTGAGCAGCTGCTGGTCGGTCCCAATCGAATCGGCAAAGACGAGATCCAGCCGTCCTGCCATCAAATCGCTGAAAGATTCGAGCTGGCTCGGATAGAATTTTATCTGACTGTCCGGGAACTTCTTTTGAACGTAGCAGGCGTGAATCGTTCCGCGCTGAACGCCGATGATTTTGCCTTTCAGGCCCTGCGGCGAAATTGTGAAACCGGAGCCTTTCTTGGCGCTGAAAACATCCGGCGCTTGATAGTATTTGTGCGTGAAATCGACCTTTTTCTGGCGTTCGTCGGTGATCGTCATGGATGCGACGATCAGGTCGTACTTGCGGGCAAGCAGCCCAGGTATCATGCCATCCCAATCCTGCTTGACGATCTCGCATTTAGCCTTGATGTCGTCACAGAGCGCATTGGCGATATCGATGTCGAAGCCCGAAAGTGAACCATCTGGATCGACCTGGTTGAACGGAGGATACGCGCCTTCAGTCGCTATACGCAGAGTTTCCTCCGCCTTTGCTGGAACAATCGCTATTAATGTTAGCCCAACAACAAAGACAATACTCTTCAGCACGGTGTTCTCCTCCCAGCCGTAAAGCGTGGCCGTGTCGATCACGGTCGCTGCGGGAGTGTTAAGTGAACTGGCGAGACATAGGAGTTTGATTTCTTAAACGTACGTTTGATAGACTCGCATCCACCGGGGCCGCATGTTAGTCTCAGAGACTAGAGCGTATGCGTAACCAGATTCCGCCCCTCGACAAGATTGACATTCGCCTGCTGCGCGTCTTCAGGGTCGTCGCAGAATGCGGTGGTTTCGCCGCCGCCGAGGAAACGTTGAACCTCAACCGTTCGACGATTTCGATCCATATCTCGGATCTTGAAACACGCTTCGGCATGAGGCTGTGCGTACGCGGGCCAGGCGGCTTCTCGCTTACCAAACATGGCGAGGTCGTCTACGAGGCGACACTGCGCCTGTTCCATGCGCTCAACGGTTTCCGCAGCACAGTCGGAGGCGCCAAGGGCCAACTGAGGGGAGAATTGTCGATCTGGCTGATGGACAACATGTCGACGGACCCATGCAACCCTGTCAGCCTCGCCATCGAGCGCTTCCGTAAAAGACCGAACGAAGTTGAGATCATCGTCAACGTGGCGCCACCGGACGAGGTCGAAAAAGCTGTTCACGCTGGCCGGTGCAACC
>NZ_RZQG01001288.1:0-1267 GCF_003998635.1 Mesorhizobium sp. M7D.F.Ca.US.004.03.1.1 | reverse complement strand
CCTGGAATTTCGGTTCCAGGGCGGTCTCGATCTTCTCGATCTTGCTGACCGTGTCCTCGATCTCGCGGCGATAGCCACGATTGAGCAGCGCCATGCGCGCACCGGCACCGGCGGCATTGCCGACCGCCGAAACCTTGTCGAGGTCGCAATCCGGGATCAGGCCCAGCACCATGGCGTATTTCGGATCGATGAAGGAGCCGAAGGCGCCAGCGAAATGGATGCGGTCGACATGCTCGGTGTTCTGCTTTTCCATCAACAGCTTGGTGCCGGCATAAGGTGCCGCCTTAGCGAGCTGGATGGCGCGCACGTCGGTCTGGGTGATGGTGATCTTCGGCCCATCTTCCTTCAATGCGGCGGAGCCTTCCTTCAGCACGTAGGAGAAGGTGCGGCCGTTGGCGGTGACGCGCGGCGAGCGGGCCGAAAGTCCGCCGTCGATGACGCCGTCTTCCGAGATGATGCCGGCGAGATACATCTCGGCCACCACTTCGATGATGCCGGAGCCGCAGATGCCGGTGACGCCGGTTGCCTGCACGCTCTCCAGGAAGCCCGGCTCGTCGGACCACAGCTCAGAGCCGATGACGCGGTATTTCGGCTCCAGCGTATCGGGATCGATGCGCACGCGCTCGATGGCGCCGGGTGCTGCGCGCTGGCCGCCGGAGATTTCGGCACCCTCGAAGGCAGGGCCGGTGGGCGAGGAGGCCGCAACCACCCGCTGGCGATTGCCGAGTACGATCTCGGCATTGGTGCCGACGTCGACGATCAGCATCATCTCGTCCTGGCGATGCGGGCCTTCCGACAGCGTCACCGCCGCCGCGTCGGCGCCGACATGGCCGGCAATGCAAGGCAGCATATAGAGCCTGGCGCCCTGGTTGAGCTTCAGGCCGATGTCGGAGGCCTTGATGTGCACCGCGCCCGAGACGGCCAGTGCGAAAGGGGCGCCGCCAAGCTCGGTCGGATCGATGCCGAGGAACAGATGGTGCATGATCGGATTGCCGACGAAGACGGAATCCAGGATGTCGTTGCGCTGGACATTGCCTTCGGCGCAGACTTTGTCGACGAGACCCGAGATGGCCTCGCGCACGGCCACCGTCATGCCTTCGCGGCCATCCGGATTCATCATCACATAGGAGACGCGGCTCATCAGATCCTCGCCGAAGCGGATCTGCGGGTTCGACGTGCCCGACGAGGCGGCGACGCGGCCCGACAGCAGCGACACCAGATGCATGGCGATGGTTGTCGAGCCGAAATCGCAGGCCAGCCCATAGGC
>NZ_RZQG01001287.1:0-1267 GCF_003998635.1 Mesorhizobium sp. M7D.F.Ca.US.004.03.1.1 | reverse complement strand
CCACAAGGCATTGGCGGAAACGTAGAACAACGTCACCAGGAATGCCGTCGAGCCGCCCACCAGGACAGGATTGCGCGAGATCATGCCGCCGACGGCGACGACGCCGTCCTGAAAGGCATTGCTGCGGCGCTTGACCGCCTTAGGCTGTTTTGCGGAGCGAGCCATTTCTGTCCCCTTTCGCCATGGCCACAGGCATCGTCAGCACGCCGGCCTTCTCCGCCTGATGCCCCTTCGGTCCGTTCACCGGCAGGCTGATGGTCACCGTGGTGCCCTCGCCCGGCATGCTTTCGATGGACATCGTGCCTTCGTGCAGCGCCACCAGGCCCTTGACCAGCGACAGGCCGAGACCGGTCCCCTCGAAACGGCGGGTGTAGTCGTTCTGGATCTGCATGAAGGGCTTGCCGAGATTGGCAAAATCCTCCTCGGCGATGCCGATGCCGGTGTCCCTGACCCAGAAATGCAGGCGCGAACCGATCCGCTTGGCGCCGACGACGACATCGCCGCCATCGGGGGTGAACTTGATCGCATTGGAGACGAGGTTGATGAGCATCTGCTGCACGGCACGCTGATCGGCATTGATGTCGCCGGCGTCCGGCGCGATCTGCACCTGCAGATCGATGTTCTTGGCCTGCGCCTGCAGCTGCATCATCGACTGGCACATGTCGACCGCGTCCGCGAACCGGAACGGCTCCGGTTCGGTCGCGTAGACGCCTGATTCAATCCTGGACACGTCGAGTATCGAGGTCACGACGGCAAGCAGATGCTGGCCCGAATCCCGCACCAGGCCGACATATTCCTTCTGGCGCGGATCCTTGAAGGCGCCGAACATTTCATGCAGCAGCATGTCCGAGAAGCCGATAATGGCATTCAGCGGCGTGCGCAATTCGTGGCTGACCACCGCCAGGAAGCGCCCCTTCGCCACCTCGGCGGACGCGGCCGCCTCATTGGCCGCCGCTAGATCCTCGCGTAGCCGGGCAATCTCGTCATTCTCGCGCAGGACAAGCGTGAAGACGTCGCCCTGTTCCTCAGCTCGCACCAGATCGAGCGAGAACGGCCGATAATTGTCAGCGACCAGGCCATTGCCGTTCTGAGGCAGCCTGATGCGCAATTCGAGCCGGCGCGACAGCGCGCCGTCGCGCATGTCAGCCAGGGCGCTGAGATAGGAGACGCGATCCGACAGATGGACGCGGTCGAAGAGGCCGTTTCCGGACAGCAGTTCGGGCGGCAATTTCAAAAGCGTGCGTGCCTTTGGCGAAGCGTCCAGAAC
>NZ_RZQG01001286.1:0-1271 GCF_003998635.1 Mesorhizobium sp. M7D.F.Ca.US.004.03.1.1 | reverse complement strand
ATTTTGGTAGTGAGGGCCAGAGCCCGATATCGCCCGGAGAAGCAAACCCATGACACCAGGAATTCGCCCGCTCGTCGCCGGCAACTGGAAAATGAACGGCACCAGTGCCTCGCTCAACGAGCTCAGGATGATCGGCAACGGTTTCATGAGTGGGCTCGATGCGGAGACCGAAGCGCTGGTTTGCGTTCCCGCGACCCTGCTTGCCCACGCCGCGGAGATCCTGTCGCGCACGCCGGTGCATGCCGGCGGCGAGGATTGCCACACCAAGGAGAGCGGCGCCTACACCGGCTGCATCTCGGCGGAAATGCTCAAGGATGCCGGCGCCAGCCATGTCATCGTCGGCCATTCGGAATGCCGCGAGCAACGCGGCGAGGATGACGCGACGGTCCAGGCCAAGGCCTCCGCCGCCTGGCGCGCCGGGCTTGTGGCCATCATTTGCATTGGCGAGACGCAGCAGCAGCGTGAAGCGGGCGCGACGCTCGACGTGCTGTCGCGGCAGGTCGACGGCTCGGTGCCGCCAAGCGCCACCCCGTCCAACACCATCATTGCCTATGAGCCGGTATGGGCGATCGGCACCGGCCTGACGCCGACCGCCGCCGATGTGGCTGAAGCACACGCACATATCCGCGAAAAGCTCTCGGAAAAGCTCGGCAGCCTTGCGGCGAAGGTGCGC
The DNA here is from genome assembly GCF_003998635.1 of Mesorhizobium sp. M7D.F.Ca.US.004.03.1.1. NCBI lineage: Bacteria > Pseudomonadati > Pseudomonadota > Alphaproteobacteria > Hyphomicrobiales > Phyllobacteriaceae > Mesorhizobium > Mesorhizobium sp. M7D.F.Ca.US.004.03.1.1. Next base: position 598 of record NZ_RZQG01001286.1, on the reverse strand, counting down.
ATTCTCTATGGCGGCTCGGTCAAACCCTCCAACGCGGTCGAACTGCTCGGCGTCAGAAATGTCGACGGCGCCCTTGTCGGCGGCGCCAGCCTGAAAGCGGCTGATTTTCTCGCCATCGCCGAGGCTTATCGCAATATTGCTTGAAGACATTTGCCACGCCGGACGGGGCTTCCGGCGCCGGAAATCGTTGCAAAGGGCGGGTTGCTTCCCATATTCCGGCCACGGGCTTGGAAATGCCGTCAAAGCATTGTATTGAGCCGCCTCCAATTCACCGGTCGTGTCCGCGGCCGGGCAAGGCCTTGCCAGGATAAACTATGGAAACCGTACTGATCGTCATCCATCTCATGGTCGTGCTCGCCCTTGTCGGCGTAGTGCTGCTGCAGCGTTCCGAAGGCGGCGGCCTCGGCATCGGTGGCGGATCCGGCTTCATGACCGCGCGCGGCGCGGCCAATGCGCTGACGCGTGCGACGGCGATCCTGGCGGCTGCCTTCTTCGCCACGTCGCTGACACTGTCGATCGTTGCCCGCTACGGCGAGAAGCCGATCGACATCCTCGACCGAGTGCCGGCGACATCGGATGGTGCCGGCAAGGGCGTGCT
>NZ_RZQG01001285.1:0-1275 GCF_003998635.1 Mesorhizobium sp. M7D.F.Ca.US.004.03.1.1 | reverse complement strand
CGCCAGCCGGTCATGGCAAAAGCCTTTGATACGCCATTGACCGTCAGCGTGCGGTTCATCAGCGCCGGGGCAACGGCAGCGATCGTGCTGAACGGCTGATCTGAAAAGCGCAGATGCTCGTAGATGTCGTCCGTGAGCACACCGATCTTCGGATGCTTCTCCAGCACCGCTGCAAGGCTCGCCAGTTCGTCGGCGGAATAGACGCCGCCCGTCGGATTGCAAGGCGAGTTCAAGATCAACCAACGGCTGCGCGATGTGATGGCGGCTGCAAGACCACCGGCTGTAAGCTTGAAGCCACTCGCTTCGCTGGTTGACGCAATGATGGCAACGCCGCCGCCGAGTTCAACCATGTCCGGATAAGACACCCAATATGGAGCGGCCACGATGACCTCGTCGCCGGGATCGAGGCTGGCCAGCATCGCATTGAAGATAATCTGCTTGGCACCTGTTGCGACGATGATCTGGTCGGGGCGATAGTTAAGACCGTTCTCGTCGCGGAACTTGGCGATGACCGCGTTCTTGAGTGCTGGAGTGCCGCCAACGGCGGTGTAACGCGTCTCACCGTTTTCGATCGCGCGCGCTGCCGCTTCGGCAATGTGGCGCGGTGTGTCGAAATCGAGTTCGCCAGACGCCAGCGAAATCACGTGTTTGCCCGCCGCCTGCAGCACGCGCGCCCGCTCAGCCATCGCGATTGTAGACGATGGCTTCAGGCCGCGCATTCGTTGCGCCACCAAACTCATGCAATCTTCCTCTCTGTTTTTGCTGTCTGTGCGCCGTTGCGCCGCTCATCGGCCAGCAGCGCAAGCAGCTCAGCCATGATGGTCGCCGCCAGCAGCGCGGTGATCTGACCCGGCCCGTCGTAAAGCGGATTGGTCTCCACGACGTCGCACCCGACCAGATTGATAGCGTTGAGCCTGCGCAGGATTGTCAGCGTCTCATGCGCTGAAAAGCCTCCGACTTCGGGCGTTTGAACGCCTGGTGCCGCAGACGGGTCGACGAAGTCCATGTCGAAGGTAAGGAACACTGGACGCCCGGCGGTGCGCGCACGCACGCGCGTTGCAACTCCCTCGGCGCCCAGCGTAAAGACATCGTCGGTCGTCAACACCTCATAGCCGAGTTCGACCGACTGGCTGATATCGGTCGACGAAAACAGCGAGCCGCGCAACCCGATCTGGATCGAATGCGCGGTATCGACAATGTTCTCCTCGACGGCGCGACGGAAAGGCGTGCCGGCGCTGTAGCGTTTGCCTGCAAAATAGCTGTCCCAAGTGTCAC
>NZ_RZQG01001284.1:0-1279 GCF_003998635.1 Mesorhizobium sp. M7D.F.Ca.US.004.03.1.1 | reverse complement strand
TTGATGCGCACGCCGTCGAGTCGCAGCGAGGACGCTAAAAGCGGCCGAGAAGCCGTGCTTGCCTTATTCAGGCAGGTCGCAAAAGAAGGCCGGCGAATGCTGACCGAGCCCGAAGCCAAGGCGGCGATTTCCGCCTACGGCATTCCGGTGCCCGAGACGATCGTCGCCAGATCTCCTGTCGAAGTGGAAGCGGCTGCCGGCCGGCTCCTCAAGATATCCGAGCAGGTCGTCGTCAAGCTGTTGTCCAAGGCGATCTCGCACAAGTCGGACATTGGTGGGGTCATGCTCGGCATTGCTACCTCTGCCGCCGCCGGGGAGGCCGCACGCTCAATCGAGGCGCGTGTGCGCAAACACGCGTCGCAGGCCGATATCGAAGGCTATGCTGTTCAGCCCATGGTGGTGCGGAAACAGGCGCAGGAATTGATCCTTGGCGTCAGCTGCGATCCGATTTTCGGCCCGGCCATCCTGTTTGGAGCCGGTGGCGTTGCGGTCGAGGTGATGGACGATACCGCGATCGCATTGCCGCCGCTCGACGACGTTCTTTCCGATGACCTGATCAGGCAAACGCGGATCGGCCGTCTGCTCGCCGGGTTCCGCGATCGCAAGCCGGCGGACAGGCAATCGATCATTGCAGCACTCAACGGCCTGTCGCAGATGATCATCGACTTTCCGTGCCTCGTCTCGTTGGACATCAATCCGCTGCTGGCCGATGCCGAGGGCGTGATTGCGCTTGACGCCCGCATCGAGATCGAGCCGGAACGCGTGGAAGAGGCGGGGCCTAACCCGGCGCTTGCCATCAGGCCTTATCCGTCGGGTTGGGAAAAGACGTTTTCGGCGGGCGACACGGACTATAACATTCGCCCGATCAAGCCGGCCGACATCGCGCTCTATCCCGAATTCCTTGCCAGGATTTCGCCTGACGATTTGCGCCTGCGTTTTCTGTCGCCGCGCAAAAGCTTCTCCGACCAGATGTTGAAGCGGCTCACCCAACTCGACTACGATCGCAACATGGCTTTCGTCGCGCTGGAGACGAGGTCCGGTGCGCTGGGCGGTATCAGCCGCCTGTCCTGCGATCCGGACCACACTGTCGCCGAATACGCCTTGCTGGTGCGGACGGATTTGCAGGGTCATGGTCTGGGCTGGGAATTGCTCAGGCAAATCGTCGATTATGCGAAGGCCGATGGGATTGACCGAATCGAAGGGATAATGCTCAGCGAGAACACCGGGATGCTGGCCATGTGCCGCGAGTTCGGTTTCTCCATAAAGCGTCAGCCAATTG
>NZ_RZQG01001283.1:0-1279 GCF_003998635.1 Mesorhizobium sp. M7D.F.Ca.US.004.03.1.1 | reverse complement strand
CCGTTAAGCACCCGCATCTTGAGATGCTCGAACGGCGTGACATCGTCGACAAAGGTCGCGCCGACCAGATCCCAGCGCGGCATGCGACCGGCGAATTTCCGTTCGATCACCCATTGCCGGAACGGTTCACCGACGGCAACGGCAGCATCGCGGTAGCCGAACCACTGTTCGACGCTGTCGAGATCATCCTGCGTCACCGCCGGCGCGATGCGGTCGACCATGGCCGAGGGGAAGGTGGCGTTGGCTTCGATCCACTCGGCCAGCCCATTCTCGCGCCGCTCGGCAAAAGCCTGCACGACATTGGCCAGGATGACGCCATTGGTCGGAATGTTGTCGCAGGAGAGCAGCGTCAGCGGCCGGCCATGCGTCGCCCTGCGCAGCTCCAGCGCCTTTGCGAGGATGCCGGGCACGCTGCGTGGCCTCTCGGGGTTGGCGAGGTCATGGACGATGTCGGGATGGCCGAGGTCGAGTTCGCCACTCGACGGGATTTGGCAATAGCCTTTCTCGGTCACCGTCATCGTCACCAGCTCGATGTCAGGCGAAGACAAAACGTCGAGTGCCGGCGCGACACTTGCCTGGCTGTCGACCACTTCCAGGATGCTGCCGATGACGCGCGCCTCGATATGGCTGTTCTCGCGGATGAGCCTTGTGTAGAGCCCGCTCTGCCGGCCGAGCGTCTCAGTGAGGCTGGGCGGGCGGATGTTGATGCCGATCACGCCCCAGCGGTCGAAATGGAGCGACAAGAGGTCATCGGTGTATTCGGCCTGATGGCAACGATGGAAGGCGCCGACGCCGAGATGCGCCATCCCAGCGGCGAGCGCCGCGCGGTGATAGGCCGGTGTCTGGACAGCGGCGGGAAGTCTTTCCAGCAGTGCCGGGCTGAGCGTTTCGATGGCGCTCACCGGTTCGCCCCGATCACCCACTGTTCCTGGTCGACCAGCGTGCCGGTCATCGGCCCGGCGGCATCCGAAAGCAGGAAGACGGCGAGGTTCGCGATATCGCTCGTCGAGAACAGGCGGCCGAAAGGCTGCGAGGCGTTGGCGGCATCGAGCCAGCCAGGGCCATTGCCCAGCGTGTCGGCCTGCATGGCGCGTTCGGCCGGCGTGTCGGTCCAACCGACATTGATGCCGTTGACGCGGATGCGGTCGAAGCGGTGAGCGTTGGCGGCATTCTTGGTCAGCGTCGCCAGCGCGCCCTTGCTGGCGGAATAGACGGCGAGTTCCGGCGAGCCGCAATGGGCGTTGATCGACAGGATGTTGACAATGGCGCCACCCTGGCC
>NZ_RZQG01001282.1:0-1280 GCF_003998635.1 Mesorhizobium sp. M7D.F.Ca.US.004.03.1.1 | reverse complement strand
GTGCCGTCGAGGTGCGGCGCGGACCCCGCGCCGCACCTCGACGGCACCTCGCTGAAGCCGTTTTTGAGCGGCGGGAGCCCTGCAGACTGGCGCGATGCGGCGCATTGGGAGTTCGATTTCCGCTCGATTGCCGAAGGCGAGGCCGAACGCCATTTCGGCATCACCTCACGCCAATGCAACCTCGCCGTCATCCGCACGGAAAAATTCAAATATGTGCATTTCGGCGGCGGCTTGCCGCCGCTGCTGTTCGACCTAGAAACAGATCCGGGTGAATTGAACAATCTGGCCAAGCACCCTGCTTATCTGGCCGTACGGCTGGAGTTCGCCGAACGGCTTCTCGCCTGGCGGGCTGAGCATCTTGACCAGTCGCTAGCGCTGGCTGAACTGACGGAACACGGCGTTGTCGGCCACGTCGCCGGGGCAGTACGCGAATAGGGCAGCAGGGAAACCGAACCGGTACGACGACGGTCCTGCCCTACTGCCCTACTGCCTATTCCTATTTCACAATCATCCGCTGCTGGTCCCGCTTCTCGGCATAACTGCCCTTGTCATAGGCGGTTTGAGCCTTGAGCTGTTCCTTGGTGAAGGTCGTATACAGGTACTTCTTGCCGTTCTTGTCGGTCATGAATTTGAGATTATCCACGCCGACCGCGACTTCCTTTTCGCCAATGCCGAGGAAGCCGCCGACATCGACGATCACCGCGTCGGTCTTGTTGTCGGGCGCGAGCACGACATCGCCGATTTCGCCGACCTTGGCGTCGTTGGCGCCGTAGACAGTGGTGCCCTTCAGATCGTCGCCACGGATCTCGCCAACCGGCATTTCCGTCAGCGTCGACTTGTCGATAGCTGCCGTTTGCGTCTGGTCGGGAGCCGAGGCATCAGGGGTCGTCGCTGCCGGGGCCTCGGCCGTCTTGTCTACGGGAGCGGCAGCAGGAGCCGGGGCGTCGGACGGCACAGCGGCCGGGGCGGTTGCAGCCGGCTCATTGGATGCCGTGGTCGCGGGTACCGGATCATAGGCCTTGCGGTTGAAATCCGGCTGCGCCTGCAGCTCTTCCTTGGTGGTCTGGGCCACCAGCCAGCGGTCGCCATTCTTCTCGGCCCACTGCGCCTTGGAGAAATCATAGGTGACATTCTTGGCGCCGAGGCCAAGGAAACCACCGACGCCGATGACAAGCGACTCGGCCTTGCCTTCCCTGGTCAGAACGATGTCGTTGACGCTGCCGATGTTCTGCGCGTCATCGCCGGTGCCGTTGTAAACGGTCTCGCCGTTGATGTTGGTG
>NZ_RZQG01001281.1:0-1223 GCF_003998635.1 Mesorhizobium sp. M7D.F.Ca.US.004.03.1.1 | reverse complement strand
GCGGCGAAGTTGCTGTCAGAATTGACGGTAATGTGGTGCGTGGGGTGTTTGAAACCATTGACGAGGACTGCCGTTTCGTGATCCGCGACGATGAAGGTTCGGTTCTGACGATCGCCGCCGGCGACGTGCATTTCGGCGCGGTCGCTTCGGCCAGGGCCTAGAGCCGTTCGTGAACGGCTCTAAGTGTTTGTTTTTGCGCAATTCCTGTGGGAAAACCGTTAGACGCTTTTCCTGGAATTGCTTTATGGACTTGGCCTGAGGGCCAGGAAGGGAAAAATCATGGCGAAAGCGGAAAACGCCGAACTCGTCTTCGTGCCGCTCGGCGGCGTCGGCGAGATAGGCATGAACTTCGCTCTTTACGGCTACGGCCCGCCCAGTGCGCGCGAATGGATCGTCATCGATGTCGGTGTGACCTTCCCCGATGCCAGCCTGCCCGGCGTCGACCTGGTGCTGCCCGACACGCGCTTCATCGAGGAGAACCTCGCCAATCTGCGCGGCATCATCATCACCCATGCGCATGAAGACCACTACGGCGCGCTGCTCGACACCTGGCCGAAGCTGAAGGCGCCGGTCTGGATGACGCCGTTCAGCGCCGGCTTGCTCGAAGCCAAGCGACAAGGCGAGCAAGGTGCGCCGAAAATACCGGTCACGATCTACAAAGCGGGGGAGAAATTCACCGTCGGCCCCTTTGAGATCGAAGCCATTCCGGTGGCGCACTCGATCCCCGAGCCGATGTCGCTGGCGATCACCTCGCCGGCCGGCACCGTCATCCATACCGGTGATTGGAAGATCGACCCGGAGCCGACGATCGGGCCGAAGACCGACGAGGCGCGTTTCCGCGCCTATGGTGACAAGGGCGTCCTGGCGCTGATCTGCGATTCGACCAATGCGCTGCGCGAAGGCGAGTCGCCTTCGGAAGTGGCCGTGGGCGAGGGCCTCAAGGGCGTCATCCAGGCTGCCAAGGGTCGCGTCGCCGTCACCACGTTTTCCTCCAATGTCGGACGCATCGTCTCCATCGCCAGGGCGGCACGCGATGCCGGTCGCCAGTGCCTGGTGCTCGGCCGCTCGCTGAAGCGGGTCATCGATGTGGCTGGCGAACTCGGCTACATGGACGGTCTGCCCGAGTTCATCGCCGAGGAGGATTTTGGCTTCATCCCGCGCGAAAACCTGGTCATCATCTGCACCGGCAGCCAGGGCGAACCGCTTGCCGCACTGGCCAAGCT
>NZ_RZQG01001280.1:0-1290 GCF_003998635.1 Mesorhizobium sp. M7D.F.Ca.US.004.03.1.1 | reverse complement strand
TGGGACTGAGAAAAGGGGTGCCGCCATAGCTTTGGGCAAGCACAATGTGCGGGTCAAGTTCCTGGCTGAAAAGATAGCCAGCAGGCTGGGCAACGCGTTGGTCGCTCCGGTGATCTCCTATGTTCCGGAAGGGACCATCGACCCGCCGACCGCCCATATGCGGTTTCCCGGAACAATCACCATCAGCGACAAGACTTTCGAACAGCTGCTTGAATCCGCGGCCCGCAGCTTCAAGCTGCATGGCTTCAGGACCATTGTGCTGATCGGCGACCACGGCGGCTATCAGGCCGACGAGCGCCTTGTGGCCGATCGCCTGAATGCCGAATGGCGCAAAACCCCGGTCCGGGTCTTTGCGGCGCTCGAATACTATCAGATCACCCAGAGCGCCTATGTCGAAAAGCTCTTGTCGGCCGGCGCGACGCAGCCTGAGGTTGGAACGCACGCCGGATTGGCCGACACATCGCTCATGCTAGCTATCGACCCTTCCATGGTGCGCAAGGATCGCCTTGCGGCCGCCCCGAAGCTCAATGCCGACGACGGCGTCTATGGCGGCGATCCGACCCGATCGTCGGCCGCGTTCGGCCAACTCGGCGTAGACCTGATCGTTGATGGAACGACCGAAGCGATCCACGGATTCATCGCAAAGCAGCAGCCCAAATGATCAAGGCATATTGGTGGTTCAAGAGCTTCTGCGCGCCGCTCATGTTTTCGCTCGCGCTGTCGTCGACATCAGCTTCTGCCGGATCGTGTCCGGAAGATTGCAGCGAGCCGCCTCCTTCGCACTCTCCGATCAACATCTACAGCCAGAACGGCGGATCATTTGAGCCCGGCGACGACAGGCGCGCTGCCCCGCGTCTATGTACCAAATCGCTCGTCCAACAGCGTATCGGTCATCGACACCGTGACCCTCAAGGAGGTCGACAGATTCCCTGTCGGGCGCAAGCCGCAGCACGTCGTTCCGTCTTGGGATCTGAAGACGCTCTGGGTCGCCAACAACGCCAGCGGTACCAACAAGGGCAGCGTGACGCCCATTGAACCCAAGACCGGCAAACCGGGTCACGAAATTCCAGTCGATGACCCCTACAACATGTACTTCATGCCGGACGGAAGCGCGGCCGTCATAGTCGATGAAGCCTATGAGCGGCTCGATCTGCGCGATCCGCATACAATGGCGCTCAAATCGGCGATCCCGACGCCGACCTGCCCCGGTATCAATCATGCTGATTTCTCCGCCGACAATGCCTACGCCATCTTCACATGCGAATACGGCGCTGGCGGCCTCTTGAAGGT
>NZ_RZQG01000127.1:0-10181 GCF_003998635.1 Mesorhizobium sp. M7D.F.Ca.US.004.03.1.1 | reverse complement strand
GCATGACCCGCGCGAGCCTCGGTGTCCAGGACTTCGATCCGAAGGTGCAAAAGGCGATCAACCGCGAGCAGACGTTCTTGCAGACCAAGACGGTCGTCGACGGCGTTCGTTCGCGCGGCGTCGAATCCGTCAATCTGGACCTGCTCTACGGCCTGCCGCACCAGACCCGGGAAAGCGTCTCCTCCACGGTCGCGCAGGCACTGACCCTGGAGCCGGACCGTATAGCGCTTTTTGGCTACGCGCATGTGCCGTGGTTCAAGAAACATCAGACGATGATCGACGAGGCATGGCTGCCGGATCCGAAAGAGCGGTTTGCCCAGTCGCAACTGGCCTCTTGTCTGATGCTTAACGCAGGGTATGAGCCCGTCGGCTTCGACCATTTCGCCAAGCCCAACGATGCGTTGGCTATAGCGGCCCGCACCGGCTGCTTGCGCCGGAATTTCCAAGGCTACACCGAGGATCGCTGCGAAACGTTGATCGGCCTTGGCCCGTCGTCCATCAGCCAGTTTCGCCAAGGCTATGTACAAAATATGCCTTCGACCGCCGAGTATGCGCGCATGGTCGCCGACGGCGGACTGGCCGCGGTCCGCGGTATCGCGCTTTCCGACGACGACCGCGTTCGCGGCTGGATCATCGAGCGGCTGATGTGCGACTTCGGCTTCTCGGCGATCGAACTGGTGGAGCGCTTTGGCGAAGTTGGCCAAAGACTTCTCGTGAAAGCAAGTTCCACGGCCCTTCACGATCCTGCGCGGTTGCTTGAACTCAACGGTGACCGCTTCGTCGTGCCAGCGGAAAGCCGGCCCTTTGTCAGGAGCGTCGCGGCAAAGTTCGACAAATATTTCGAAACCGGGAAAGCCAGGCATTCGGTGGCGGTCTGAGCATCGCCGTCAGAAATGCTCGCCGGCCTTGAACGGGCCGATGCGGGTGCCTGCCGCGATCAAATAGGCGGTCGACCAGCCGATGAGCAGGAACCCGTTTACGCCCTCGAGCGCCGCCAGGACACGCCACGCATGAGCGGGCACGATGTCGCCGTAGCCGACCGTCGAAAAGGTGATGGTCGAAAAATAGAGTGCGGTCTCGAAGTCGGCGAAGATATCGAGCAACCGGTATAGTCCTGCCCACAGCCACACCTCCGCTGTCATGATGGCGAAGAGCCCCATCACCACGCTGATCATCGCGACGATCCGGCTGCGGCGCCCATGCATGCGAAACCGGGCGACAAGGTATCCCATCGCATGCGTGACGGCGATCAGACCAAACGTATGGACCAGGACCGTCAGACTTATGACGATGGTACCGATGAGCAGATTGAGGACCATGCGTGGAACCTAGCCATCCAGAGCCCTTGGTCCTTGTGCGAGATCAAATCCTTCATGGCATGCTGCAAACCGTGACCATTGAATGTGTGCACCATGTGCGCAGTGAAGTCGCCTCCAGCAAAAAGTGGCTCTCAGCTCCGGCCCGACGGTCTTTGGACAGGCCTTGCGTGGACAAAGCCCGTGCGGTTGTTTCTACGTCAATCCGCCAAGCGATTGGTTGTGCGCCACTCCTCGTATTCGCCGCGGGCATCGTCATGCAGCGGATAGTAGCGCTGCAGCGGAGCACCCTGCATCAGCTTCATTCGGGAAAAATCTTCCCACTCGTGATGGATCTTTGACGTTTCGATGACCTGCGCCGCAAGCGCGATAGGCAGGACGACGGCTCCGTCGTCGTCGGCCACGATGATGTCGCCAGGAATGACGGTGACGCCGCCGCAGGCTATTGGCACGTTGACCGCGAACGGCATCAGGCCGGTCTGGGTGTGGAAGTTGGGTGTCCAACCTCGCACCCAGAGAGGCAGGTCGAGTTTCTTGAGGTTGGGATAGTCGCGCAGACATCCGTCGATAACCATGCCGGCGCCGCCGCGGCCCTTGAAATAGGTCGACATCATGTCGCCGAAGACACCGGCGCTCATGTCGCCACGCGCATCAACGACGACGATGTCGCCTTCCTGCACGTGGTAGAGCACATGACGGTGGAGCTGTTTCTCCGGGTCGGCATATTCGCCTTCGCCGTAGAGATCCTCGCGCTTGGGCATGAACTGCAGCGTCAGCGCGGGGCCGACGATCGACTTGCCCTTGTTCCAGCTCACCGGCCCCATGATGTGCGGGTTGCGGATGCCCATGTGCCCGAGCGTGCCGGCGACCGTTGCCGAGCCGATGTCCCTAAGCGCATCGAGGAGGTCCCTGGGCGGCCGGATGATATCGGGCGTATGGGTCATGGTAAATCTCCTTTGGCCCGTAGGGCCTACCAGTTGGTGACCGAGCCGTCGGTCCGGCGCAGATGGGGGGCTTCCCAGAACTTGAAGCTTTGCTTCTTGACCAGCGCCTCATCCACCTCGACGCCGAGGCCGGGTGCGTCGCCAACTTCATAGACGGCACCTGTGAGCTTCGGTTGAACCGGGAAGATGCCGGCATCGTCGAAACCGTGATAGAGTTCACCGGGCGAGGCGCGGGTTTCGAGCCAGGCAAAGTTGGCGACCGCCGCCGAAAAATGGATCGTCGCCGCGGTGCAGATCGGCCCGAGCGGATTGTGCGGCATCATATCGACGTAATGTGCCTCGCTCCAGCCGGCGACCTTCATCGCCTCGGTCAGGCCGCCCACATTGCAGACGTCAATGCGGTTGAATTGGTGGATGCCGCGCTCGATGTATGGCAGGAATTGCCACTTGCTCGAAAACTCCTCGCCGATCGCGAAAGGCACGTCGGTGAGTTTCCTGAGTGCCTCATAGGCTTCCGGCGTTTCGTCACGGATCGGTTCCTCAAGGAAATCGAGCGTGCCCAACGGCATCTTCTGGCAATAGCTGGCGGCTTCCGCGACAGACAGGCGATGATGGTAGTCAACGCCCAGCACCACCGTCTCGCCGAGCTCCTCGCGAGCCTTGACGCACCATTTCGCCGTCTCGGCGATGCTCTTTCGAGGCTCATAGACGCCGCGGCTGTCATGGTCGGCCGGGAAGAGGCGGATGGCGCCCCATCCCATCGCCATGAGTTCCCTGGCTTGCTCGATTATTTGAGGACCGCAAGGGCCTTTGGTTGTTGCGAAAGTAGGGACATGATTGCGCTGCTTGCCGCCGAGCAACTGATAGACCGGCACACCCAGCGCCTTGCCCTTGATGTCGTGCAGCGCGATGTCGATGGCCGAGATCGCCGCGGTGAGCACGCGCCCGCCCTCGAAATACTGGCTGCGATACATCTCCTGCCACAGCGCGCCAATGGCGAAGGGATCGCGGCCGACCAGGAACTCGCGATAGTGCTCAATAGCGCCGACGACGGCCTTCTCGCGGCCGGACAGCCCGCTCTCGCCCCAGCCGTAAATGCCTTCGTCGGTTTCCACCTTGACGATGAGCTGGTTGCGGATGCCGACCCAGGTCGGGTAGGGGATGATCGCGGTGATTTTCATGAGATTGCCGCTACGCCGCCTTCAGCGCCATTGTCGTCTCGCCGTCGAACAGGTGCATCTTGTTTTGGTCGAACTCGATCCAGACGGGCTCGTCGGGCGAGATCGCGACGCTCGGCTCAAGGCTGACCACCACGACCGCAGCACCCAGATAGACCTGCACGAAGGTGATGTCGCCGGTCGGCTCGACGGTGTAGACCTTGCCGGGCACGGCGCCCGGCGATGCCTGTTTGTGCAGCCTGACGGTACTGTGGCGCGCGCCGAGTACGATTTTGTCCGAGCTGGCCGACAGAGCCTTGCGCGCATTGGCGGGAGACAGCGACAGATTCCAGCCTTCAGGGCTTTGCAACGACATGTCGGTGCCCCTGGTGACGGCCGTCAACGGCACCAGGCTCATCGCCGGACTGCCGACGAAACTGGCGACGAACGTGTTCACGGGATTGTCGAAGACTTGGGCAGGCGAATCGTATTGCTGCAGCACGCCCCCGCTCATCACCGCCATCTTATCGGCCATGGTGACGGCTTCGAGCTGGTCGTGCGTGACATAGATTACCGTCGCGCTGAGATCGCGCTGGAAGCGTTTCAGCTCAGAGCGCATCTGCACGCGCAGCTTGGCGTCGAGATTGGACAGAGGTTCGTCCATCAGGAAGACTTTTGGGTCGCGTACCAGCGCCCGGCCGAGCGCGACGCGCTGCTGCTGGCCTCCGGACAGTTCGCGCGGCAGCCGCTTCAGAAGGTGGACGATGTCGAGCACCTTGGCGGCTTCCATTACCTTCCTTTCGATGTCCGGCTTGGCAAGTTTTCGCATCTTCAGCGGAAAAGCCAGGTTCTGGAACACCGTCTTGTTGGGGTAGAGCGCGTAATTCTGAAAGACCATGGCGATATCCCGGTCCTTGGGATCGAGATCGTTGACCAGGGTGTCGCCGATGTAGATGTCGCCGCCCGATATCGGCATCAGCCCGGCCACCAGGTTGAGCGTCGTCGTCTTGCCGCAGCCGGAAGGCCCGACCAGCGCAACGAACTCACCGTCCTCGACGGTCAGCGACACATGATTGACAGCATAGAGATTGCCATAGGTCTTGACGACTTCTCGCAGAACGACCTGGGCCATGCGGCTTCTTCCCCTTACGCAGTCACGACTTCACGGCGCCTTCTGTCAGGGCGCGAACGAAATATTTCTGTAGCACCAGGAACAGGACCACGACCGGCACGCTCATCAGGAAGGTTGCCGCCATCAGGCCGGGCCAGTCGGTGGCGAACTCGGTGAAGTAGCGCTGGATACCCACCGGCAAGGTCAACTTGTCCTTGTTGTTCAGGAACGTGACGGCATAGACGTACTCGTTCCAGGCACCAATGAACGAGAAGATCGACGTGGCGATGATGCCTGGCGACGAGAGCGGCAGCACGATCATGTAGAAGGCCTGGAAGCGCGTCGCCCCATCGATCCGCGCCGCCTGCTCGAGCTGGATCGGGATGTTGTCGTAGAACCCCTTGAGCAGCCAGATCGAGAGCGGCAGGCCAAACGTCAGATAGGTCAGGATCAGGGATGTGTGGGTGCCCACCAGCCCGAGCCGGCGCATCAGCAGGAACAGCGGCATCAGGAAAACGACCGCGGGAAACATGTTCCTGACCAGCACCGCGAAGAACAGGAACGTGCGGCCCGGAAAGCGGAATCGCGAAAAGGCATATGCCGCCGGCACCGCGACGACGACGCCGAGGATCGTCGTCGCCACCGAAACGTAGAGGCTGTTCCAGAAATATTGCAGGAATTCGTGGCCGACCGAATTCGAGGGATCGAGCAGCTTGCGGTAGTTTTCGAGTGTCGGCTCGGCCGGCCACCACTGCGGCGGGTATTGCATGGCGGCGAATTGCGACTTCAGCGATGTCAGCACCATCCACGCCATCGGCAGGACTGTGAAGATCAACAGGAACAGCAGGAAGACGCGACCGCTCCATCGCCACCAGTCAATGGGTTTTCTGGCAGCGGAACGGCTGGTGTCGGCGAGGGTACTGGTCATGCCCTGGCCTCGTCGCCGCGCGTCAGTGCCTTCACGTAGAAGTAGCCCAGCGTCATCAGCACGACGAACAGAATGACTGCGTAGGCCGATGCCAGACCCCAGCGCTGGCGCCCGAAGGCGAGCTGATAGATCTGGGTGATCCAGATGTCGGAAGCGCCAGCAGGCCCGCCGCCCGTCATCACCCACGGGATGATGAAGGAGTTGAAGTTCGCCACCATCAACAACAGCAGTGTAACCATCGAGACGCCTTTCAGGTGCGGAAAGGTCACGTGCCAGAAGCGTTGCCATGTATTGGCGCCATCGACCTGGGCTGCCCGCAGCAACTGGTCGGGCACGGTCTGCAGGCCGGCCATCAGCATGATCATGGCGAAGGAGAATTCCCGCCAGATGTTGACGACGATGAGCGAGGGCAGGACCGTGTACAGATTGTCGAGGAAGTTGATCGGCCTGTCGGTGAAACCGAATTGCACCGACAGTGCGCCGATCACGCCGAAATCCGAATGGTAGAGCCATTTCCAGACATAGGACGCGGCAACGGCGCTGACGACATAGGGGACGAGCAAAACGGCGCGAAGCACGCCACGGCCGGCGAACTCGCGGTGCAGCGCCAAAGCAGCGCAGAGCCCGAGCAGGAAGGAGATGAGCGTCGAGGATATGGTCCAGATCAGCGTGTTGACGGTGACATCACGGAACGACTGGCTGGTCAGGATGGTGACGTAATTGTCGAGCCCGACATAGACCTTGTCCTTCATCTGAAGGTTGGCGGGCGTTTTGAAAAGGCTGAGTTCAAGCGTGTAGTAGACGGGATAGGCGATGACGATCATCATTACCGCGAGCGCCGGAAGCACGTAGAGGTAGTCCGCGCGATGGTTCACCACCCGCTGCATAAGGCCAACGCGCCTTCCCGGTGCAGGGGCCAGTTCCGTGGCGATGCTCACGGGCTACATCCTTTGTTGGAAGACGTGGGGACCGGCAGCACGAAGGCTGCCGGCCGTTCCAGGGCGGGACGGGACTTACACCTCGCCAAGTTATAAGCCGCCAAGCAGCGCCTTGACCTTCGCGGCGGCGTCATCGGCAGCCGCATCGACCGTCATCTTGCCCGTCAAGGCATTCTGCAGCATGTCCGGGACAATGATGTTCATGATCTCCGGCGCTTCCGGGACGACCGGGAAAGGAATGCCGTTGGGCAGCATGGATGTCGTCACGTCGAGGAACTTGATCTGCTCAAGACGCTCCTTCATCCACTTGGTCTTGAAGCCGCGCAAATTGCCGGGGTTCGAACCGACCCAGTTAAGCCGCGTCGACCATTCCGGGCTTGTCCACATGCAGATGAGGGCCTTCACCGCCATCTCGTCGGTTCCGCCGTCCACATACTCCGGCTTGAGGACATGAATGTTGGAGCCGCCGAACACCACGGCGCGCCGCGCCGGACCTTCAGGAATCAGGCCATAGCGCATGTTCGCCACCACGGCGTCGGCAACTTTCTTGTCGGCGCCGGTTGCCTTGGATGCCAGGTCCACCATCTTGGCGTATTCGGCCGGATGAGCGATCATCATGGCCAACTGGCCGGCGATGAACGGGCCCTGGTTCTCGTTTTGCGTGTTGGTGAGCGCGGAGACCGGGACCGATTTGTCGCGCACATACATGTCGTAGGCAGCCTGCAGCGCGGCCTTTGCGCCGGGGCTGTTGAGACCGATGTTTTTGTAGGTCGGGGCCGGGTCGGCTTCGTCGAGCGCCGCGCCGCCGTAGGCCCACAGTTGCGGCATGAAGCGGAACGGCGTGTTGCCGGCGTTCTGCTTGGCCACCAGGCCGTAACCGGCAATGCCGAGCTTGTCGTGGATTTGCTTGGAGTCTTTGACGACTTCATCCCATGTCGCTGGCGGCTTATCCCCATCGAGGCCGGCATCCTTGAATATCTTGGCGTTCCAGATGAAGGCCATGGTCTCGTTGTTGGTCGGGATGCCGTAGGTCTTGCCGTCATAGGTGACCGACTTCAAGGCACCGGGCCAGAAGTCCGCTGTCTTGTATCCGACGTCTTCGGGCTTCAGCTCCTGCAAGTACCCCTTGGCCGCAAATTCCACGCCGCCCAGGATCTGCAGCCGCACGACCATGGGGCCGGCATTGCCCAGCAAGGCCGTGCGAAACTTGTCGAGAAGATCGTTGTAATTGATGTTCTGCGCATCGGTCTGGATGTTCGGGTAGGTCGCCTTCCACGCCACCCAGAACTCCTTGTCCATCTGCTTGGTGATTTCGGGCTCGGCATCCGACGGACCGGTGTACCAGTAGGTCAGGCGACCCTTGTAATCGAGCGGCACGACCTTGGAGCACTCGGCGGCAGTGTTGACTTCCTCGGTGCCGGCAATACTGCGGACATATTCCGGAGACCATTTGCTGATGTCGACGCTTTGCGCATGGACCGCGGTGGACATCATCGATGCGGCCAGTGCGAGCGCCACCGAGGATGTCAGGACCTGCCGGCGGCTCTGACGACCGGCCTCAGCTGCGCGATTTCTCGAATTCTTCATTGAGATTTCTCCTCCTCACGGCGGCGGCCAGCCAGCTATTCGGCAGGGCGTCCGACCCACAGCTTGCGCTCCTCCCTGGGCGGTCGAATTCGTTCCGACTTCAGCCAAGGTTCGTGAGACTTCCAGACAAAATTGTATCTGTCAACCTGGATGAAATCGTACATTCTTTTGGCAAGTTAACGTACTATGGGCTTGGCTAACGCGAAAAAGCTGCATAAAACCGGCATCCATGGGCGAAATCACACTCATCGACGGACCATCAGGGGACAGACCATCGGGGGAAACCTTCGATCAACCCGGCTGGGTCTATGAAATGATCCGCGACGAGATTATTTCGGGTCGCCTCGGACCCAATGTGAGGCTCAAGATCGCGGATCTGGCTGCCCAATACGGCACGTCGACCAATCCGATCCGCGAGGCGCTGCAGCAATTG
Source organism: Mesorhizobium sp. M7D.F.Ca.US.004.03.1.1 (assembly GCF_003998635.1). Classification (NCBI taxonomy): domain Bacteria; kingdom Pseudomonadati; phylum Pseudomonadota; class Alphaproteobacteria; order Hyphomicrobiales; family Phyllobacteriaceae; genus Mesorhizobium; species Mesorhizobium sp. M7D.F.Ca.US.004.03.1.1. The sequence goes on along the minus strand of NZ_RZQG01000127.1, from coordinate 1,767 downwards.
CGCGGAGAGGGCTTTGTCCTGATCGAGCCCAATCGCGGCGCCCGCGTTCGGCCGATCGATGAAACCTTCGTGCGTGACATCATCGAGATCGAGGTGCTGATCGAGCCGGCGCTGACGCGCTGGTTCGTCTCGATCGTCGATGATGCGGACATTGCCAGGCTTGAGGCGGCGCAGGCCGCGATCGAAGAACTCAACTTCGCCGATCTGGCCCAGCACGGCGTGCTCGACACGCGTTTTCACCAACTGATCTACGACCGCCACTACAACCGGCATGCCGCCGAACTCTGGTGGAAACATCGCGAGATCCTGCGCGCCATCAGCCGCCGCTTTCCGACATCGCTCAGCCGGCGCATGGCTGTGCTGCGCGAGCACCGCGAACTGATCGAACGCATCAAGGCGCAGGATGCGGACGGCGCAGCCGCCGTCGTGGCCAGGCACGTGGAAGGATCTGGCCGCCATATCATCGAACAGATGGGGGTAGCCAGGCGAGCGGGCCAGGCAGGCGTCAAATCCTGACCAGTAAGTGGGCCAAATCCTGACCAGTAGGAGAGTGGTACGATGGCGAGAGACAGCAGTGCAGCTGAGACGATCGAGAACAATGTCCGCAGCGGTTCGCGGCCGAGCGATCTGCGCATCACCGACCTGCGCGTTGCCGAGATCGTCGGCGCGCCGTTCACCTCGGCGCTCATCAAGATCTACACCAACCAGGGCATTGTCGGGCTTGGTGAGGTACGCGACGGCGCCAGCGCGACCTATGCGCTGATGCTCAAGAGCCGGTTGCTCGGCGAGAATCCCTGTGACATCGACCGGCTGTTCCGCCGCATCAAGCAATTTGGCGGTCATGGCCGGCAGGGTGGCGGTGTCTCGGCAGTCGAGATCGCCCTGTGGGACCTCGCCGGCAAGGCCTATGGCGTGCCGATCTACCAGATGCTCGGGGGACGGTTCCGCGACAAGGTGCGTGTCTATTGCGACACCGATGCGGAGAAGCCCAGTGGCACCGAGACCGGCAAGCGGCTCAAGGCGCGGATGGATCTCGGCTTCACCTTCCTCAAGATGGACCTCGGGCTGGCGCAGATCTCCCACATCCCAGGCGCTGTGGTCGCGCCGGCTGGCGTGCTCGACGGTTTCCGCACGCATGCCAGCCGCGGTCGGGCACGCACGCTGGACGAACGCCGGGCACGCAATGCCGCCTATGACGCGCAGAACGTGCCGCATCCCTTCACCGGCCTCCACTTCACCGAAAAGGGCATCGACCTGCTCGATCAATATATCCACGAGGTCCGCGAGGTGATCGGCTACGAGATCCCGCTCGCCATCGACCATGTCGGCCACATCTCGCTGCAGGACGGCATCCGTCTCGCCCGGCGGATCGAGAAATACGCACCAGCCTGGCTCGAGGACGTGATCCCCTGGCAGTACACCGAACAGTATCGGCAGCTGCAGCAGGCTACGTCCGTGCCGATCTGCACCGGTGAGGACATCTATCTCAAGGAAGGTTTCGAGCCGCTGCTCAACGCCGGCATCTCGGTCATCCACCCGGACTTGCTTACGTCAGGCGGCATCCTCGAGACGAAGAAGATCGGCGATGCGGCGCAGGACCATGGCGTTGCCATGGCTATTCACATGGCGGAGAGCCCGATCGCCGCCATGGCGGCTGCCCATGTCGCCGTGGCCACGGAAAACTTCATGGCGCTCGAATACCACAGCGTCGAGGTCGACTGGTGGGACGATATCGTCACCGGCCTGCCCAAGCCGCTGGTCAAGGAC
>NZ_RZQG01001279.1:0-1293 GCF_003998635.1 Mesorhizobium sp. M7D.F.Ca.US.004.03.1.1 | reverse complement strand
CGCCTCGCCTTCAAAGGAGCGCGTGTAGAACATCAAAGCGAAGAACTGGGCACGATCGCCATTCGGAAACTGGAAGGTTTCATAGCGCGGGTCGCAGCCGAACCCGAATGGTTCAACGTTGCTGACGATCAACCCGGTTTCCTCGAGTATCTCCCGGATCACCACCGCTTCCAGGCCCTCGCCTTCCTCGGCATTGCCGCCAGGCAGGCCCCACAGGCCAAAATCGGTCCGTTTCTGCAAGAGGATGCGGCCGTCGGCACATTCGATGACGATGCGAGCGCCCGGCATCAGCACGAGCCGATCCCCGATCAATGCCCGCAATTGCCCCAGATAGCTGTCGGCAAAGCCCATTAGACGCTCCTTCGACGTCCGACCGTTGCTCAGGCCTCAGCCTTCCGGCTTCACCACATCGACCGGGCTGATGTCGAGCAGGTCGAGCGTTCGGCGCAGCAGCCGCACTTCGCTTTCGGCCAATTGTGAATCCGCCTTGGCGATGTCAGCCATATGCTGGGCCAATTGCTTGCGCCGTTCGATGTCGAGATCGCGGAACAGCGCGATGGCCTGCGAGCCGTTGGTCTCGTAGCCGAACTCGTTGAGATATTCGATGACGCTGTCGATGCTGCTTTCCTGAATGCCGAAGGCGTCCTTGCAGATGCGCCGGAAGGCAACCATCTCGCTCTCGCTGACCGACCCATCGGCCAGGATCATGCGAAACAGCATCAGCAGTTCCGCCGACAGGACCGGATCGTCCGCCACCTTGCGCACGCCCGGGTCGCCGTCGAAGATCTGACGTATCTGGTCCAGCAATGCGAATGCCATCAGGAGCCTCTTTTCGGGTTAACTACACGCACACACAAATCCAAGCGCGATGCGCTTGGATAGAGGTAGCGCGGAATCGATCTTGCGCAAACAGGGCGGTCGTGGTCGAACGCCCGATATCTCAGCCGGCCGGACCCCTCCATACATCAGATGATCGACCTTAGCATCCAGACCGTCGCCATGCTCGCTTTCGCCGCCTTTGCCGCGGGCTTTGTCGATTCGATCGCCGGCGGCGGCGGGCTGATCACCGTGCCGGCGCTGCTGCTTGCCGGCTTCACGCCGGTCCAGGCACTCGCCACCAACAAACTGCAAGGCATGTTCGGCTCGGGCTCGGCGACCATCCACTATGCGTCGAAGGGTCATGTCGACCTGCGCCGGCAATTGCCGTCGGCGCTTTTGGCCCTTGTCGGAAGCGCCATGGGCGCCTTGCTGGCAACGATCGTGCCGGGTGACATTCTGCGGGCCGCCCTGCCC
>NZ_RZQG01001278.1:0-1293 GCF_003998635.1 Mesorhizobium sp. M7D.F.Ca.US.004.03.1.1 | reverse complement strand
AGACAGGCCCACTCCAGCACCTTGCGATAGGCGCGATACTGCGTCTCTTCGTCGGGCAATGTCTTGCCGAACAGGAATTCGGTGCGCATCAACCCGACACCGTCGCAGGTCGCGATGTCGATGCCGTCGACATCGGACGGATCGGCGATGTTGACCTGCACACGCACCGGCGTGCCGGCCTTGGTCACCGCCGGCCGCGCCAGGAACGCTCCAGCCCGATCGCGGCGCGCCAAGAATGATGAGGAGGATTGGCGAAAGGCAGCGATTTCGGCCTTGGAGGGCGACAGCACGATGCCGCCATGTTCGGCGTCGAGCAGGGCGGTGCCGGCAAGATTGGCCGATGAGCCGCCAAGACCCACAACCATGGGGACGCCGCGCGAGCGCGCCAGCATGGCGACGTGGCTCGCCGTACTGCCCGCCTTCAGCGCGATACCGCCGCCGCTGCTCCAGTCGGTTTCAAGGAAGCGCGTCGGCGCGATGTCCTCGCCATAGAGGATGGCGCCAGCCGGTGCCTGGAAGTCGCCATCCTCGGACAGGGCCCGCAGCACCTGATCCCTGATATCGCGTATGTCGGCGGCACGTGCGCGAAAGTAATCCTGGTCGGAAGCATCGTAGCCGGCGATTTCGGCATCGAGCGCCTGCCGCCACGCCTTGTCGGCTGGCAGGCCGGTGCGGATCGCGGCAAAGGCCGGGCTGCTCAGCGCATTATCCCCCAGCATGGCGATCTGGAACTCGAGAATGTCGGCGGCATCGCCCACGGCCATCTCAATCAATACGGTGAGACGGCCCGTCGCGGTGGCGATTGCGGTTTCGAGCGCGGCCTTCTCGTCGTCGGCTGTTTCTTTGCCGACATAGGATGCGGCAATCCGGTCGAGGTCGAACAGCGGCCCCTCGGCATAACCGGCCGAGGCCGAAATGCCTTGCAACCTAAGCGGTTCGGACATGGTCCGCGCCTTCGTCGAAATCGCGCCGCACCAGTTCGACCAGCGCGTCGACGGCATCATTGGCGCCGTCGCCGCTGGCCCTGATGTGCAGCACTGTGCCCTTCGGCGCCTTGGCCGCCATCACCTTGACGATGCTCTTGGCGTCGAACCATGGCCCGTTGGCGGCAAGCGCGACTTCCACCTCGGCCACAAAAGTCTTGGCCAGCTTGGTGAACTTCACCGAAGGACGCGCGTGCAGGCCCACCTCGTGGGTGATCACAACGGTCGCTTCGGCGGATGCGGACATGTCTTTCAAAATTCCCGTTCGTTCACGACGGCGACAATTCGTGTGCCGTCGCCACCACTTCCC
>NZ_RZQG01001277.1:0-1294 GCF_003998635.1 Mesorhizobium sp. M7D.F.Ca.US.004.03.1.1 | reverse complement strand
CTCACCCTTTGTTCGGACTGCTGGCTGAGCGCGACCAGCGCCGAGCCGAAGAAGTCGACCTTGCCATGCGCGATGGTGCGGATGAGGAAGCTCGCGGTCAGATCGCCGCGCAGCCTGAGATGCTCGATCAGTGCGGCATGCTCTTCCTGGCGCGTGCCCTCGATCAGCGTCACCGAAGCCTTGACGCAGGCGTCGCGCATGACGCGGTCGGCGCGCGCCGCGCCCATCAATGCCATCACCAGCGGCGACGTTTTCAGCATCTCTCCGAGCTTGACGAGCAGCATATGCCGGCAGTCGGCAGGCAGGCGGGCGTCCGATATCAGCGCCTCGCGCACCAAAGGCAGATGCCCGTGCCGTTCGGCCATGCGGCGGAAACTGAGCGAAGCGATGTCGGCGCCGCTGTTGGCGAGCAGCACGGCGCAGGCTTCCGCCTCGCCGATCTCGGCGATGGCCGCCGACAGCGCCATCGAGACGAGCGGCCGGTCGGCGATCAATTTTTGCGTCGCCCTCGGACTTGAGGCCACGCGGTTGATGAGATCGGCGTCGGTGAGCAGCGGCGAGCGCGCCAGCACCACGCCGGCGACTTCCGGCTGGTCGGAGGCAAGCACGCTGATGATCTGCAATGGCGCGTGGTGGCTCATGGACAGCGCCTCGGCCATCGCCAGACGCACCTTCGACGAGGCATCGTCGAGCAACAGCGTCAGCGCTGCCTCGGCGGCGCAACGGTCCTCGAATGGCAGGTCGGAATTTACATAGGCCCGGGCCAGCGCGCTGGCCGCGGCGGCGCGCTCCGACACCCTGGCGGTGTAGATCCATTTCAGGAAATGCGAAACAACAACCATGCCCGCCTGCTTACGCCCCTTGCCAGAAGGTTTCTGGCCCCAGTCAGGACCGTAGGCAGAAATGGTTTACGAACGGTTCACCATGTTCATTAACTGGCTTGCGAGCCCTGAATGCAGCGCCTATCAACCGTCAAACAGTGGAGGAGAGAGAAAATGGCCGGGCTTTATCTCGAAGAGTTCGTCGTCGGCCATGTCTTCCAGCACACGCTGCGTAAGACCGTAACCGAAAGCGACAACATGCTGTTTTCGGTGATGACGCTGAACCCGCAGCCGCTGCATATCGATTTCGATTTTGCCGCCAAGAGCGAATGGGGCAAGCCGCTGGTCAACTCGCTGTTCACGCTCGGGCTGATGATCGGCATTTCGGTCAATGACATCACCGTCGGCACCACGGTGGCCAATCTCGGCATGAAGGAAACCGTGTTTCCGCATCCGGTCTTCCATGGCGACAC
>NZ_RZQG01001276.1:0-1297 GCF_003998635.1 Mesorhizobium sp. M7D.F.Ca.US.004.03.1.1 | reverse complement strand
CCGACGCGGCCACCCGCCGCTCCACCGCCGTCATGCAACGCCTCGGCATGACCGCAGATCCGTCCGGCGATTTCGACCACCCCAGCATTCCCGACAGCCATCCCGCGCTCAAACGACACGTGCTCTACAGGCTGTCGCGCCAGGACTGGCAGGCAAGAAAAAGGGCGGCTGGCTAGCCGCCTTTTCTTTCAGTGCTGTCGGATCTTCCGGAGCTCAGTCCATCCGTATCGTGACGAACCTGAGCTCGCCGGTCTTCGACGCCAGCATCAAGAGCGCATTCTTACGCCCCTGTTCCTTCAAGGCGCCGATCCGGTCCATGACGTCCTTGGGCGTGGCAACCGATTCCTGTGCGATCTCGGTGATCACCTCGCCCGGCTGGATGCCTCGCTCAGCGGCAGCCGAATCCTTGCTGACATCGGTGATGACGACACCGGAGACGTCGGCGGCAATGCTGAACTTCTTGCGCGTCTCGTCGTTCAGTTCGCCGACCGTCATACCGAGCACCGAAGCCGTCGAAACGGCTGGAGCCTTGTCGCCCTTGTCCTGGTCGGTGTTGCTGCCGTCCTCGCCGCTGGCGAGCTTTTCGCCATCCTCGAGCCGGCCGAGCGTCACTTTCACGGTCTGCTCGACACCCTTGCGCACGATGAGCACGTCGACGGCCTTGCCAACCGGGCTTTCGGCGACCACGCGCGGCAGGTCGCGCATTTCATGGATGTCCTTGCCGTCGAACTTGATGATGACGTCGCCGGCCTGGATGGTGCCATTGTCGACCGGACCGCCCTTGATGACGCCTGCAACCAGCGCGCCCTTGGCTGTCGCCATGCCAAGGCTCTCGGCGATATCGTCGGTCACCGGCTGGATGCGCACGCCGAGCCAGCCGCGCCGTGTCTCGCCGAACTGGCGCAACTGGTCGACGACGCCCGAGGCGAGCTGCGAGGGAATGGAGAAGCCGATGCCGATCGAGCCGCCGGAAGGCGAAATGATCGCGGTGTTGATGCCGATGACCTCGCCTGCACTGTTGAACAGCGGTCCGCCGGAATTGCCGCGGTTGATCGCGGCATCGGTCTGGATGAAGTCGTCATAGGGGCCGGAATTGATGTCGCGGTTGCGGGCGGAGACGATGCCGACCGTCACCGTGCCGCCGAGGCCGAACGGATTGCCGATCGCCATCACCCAGTCGCCGACGCGCATCTTGGTGGAATCGCCGAACTTCACGGCTGTCAGCTTGTGGCCCTTCGGATCGACCTTCAGCACCGCGACATCCGTCTTGGTATCGGTGCCGACCAGCGTCGCCTTC
>NZ_RZQG01001275.1:0-1299 GCF_003998635.1 Mesorhizobium sp. M7D.F.Ca.US.004.03.1.1 | reverse complement strand
GTTCTGGAGTGCTGGGATCAACCCAGCCCATTTAAAGTAGCGTTGCGTTTGATGCATTGGATCGCGATCCGCTTCGCTCGCCATGACTTCCTCCCAATGATACTGCCATGCAATCCATCAGGTTGTGGACCCGTCAATGGGCGGCAGGTTGGAACAGTTCGATCACGTTGCCGGACAGGCCCTCTAGCAAGATCTGCGAGCCAGCAATGCCTCTGATGATGACCTCGTTGCGGAATGGCAGCCCGGCACCTTTCAGCCGCTCGACTTCCCCTTTCAGATCTTCGACATGCAGCAGGATGCGGTTCCATCCGCCGGGCACCGGACGGCGACGGTCCGGACGCCGCGCTCCGGAACTTGCGATCCCGCTCAACAGCAGCCGCAGGGGACCACGGGCCACTGATGCAAAGGCCGTCCGTGCGTCCTGCTCGATAGTGAACCAAAGGCGCCGTGTGTAGAAGTCGACGGAGATTGCGACATCCTCGACAATGTACCGAACACTGGCTGGCGTCATTATGATGACCTTTCAAAGGCCACCAGGCCAATTCTAACAGAGGCAACTTCCCATGAGCAACGCCACCGACCAACATACAACGGCGGGGGTGCAAGCGCCGAAGCGCGGGTCCGCTGGGGAAGTCTTCCTCGTGTTCCTGAGGCTTGGGCTGACCTCGTTTGGCGGGCCTATCGCGCATCTCGGTTACTATCGCAGCGAACTGGTGTTGCGTCGCAAATGGCTAGATGAGCAAGCGTATGGCGATCTCGTTGCCCTTTGCCAATTCCTTCCCGGTCCGGCGTCCAGCCAGGTGGCCTTCGCCCTCGGCGTCTTCAGAGGTGGTGGCCTGGCAGGTGGCCTTGCCGCATGGCTCGCCTTTACCTTGCCCTCGGCACTGATCCTTGTGGCGTTCGCGTTCGGTGCGGCAGCGTTTCGTGGCCTGATCGCAGACGGCGTATTTTACGGGCTCAAGCTCGTGGCCGTTTGCGTGGTGGCACAAGCAATCTGGGGCATGGCGCGAACGCTGACGCCGGACAAGGAACGCGCCGCCATTGCGCTCCTCGCGATTGCGGTTGTCGTCGGCTTCGGCGGATCGTTCGGGCAAATCGCTTCAATCGTCCTTGGGACCCTCGCCGGGTTGTGGCTTTGCCGCGACGAGGGGACCTCGGTGCCCGGACATTTGAGTTTTCCCGTATCGGCCCGCAGCGGCGCTGTTTCGCTCGCACTGTTCACTGCCCTCCTTATTTTTCCGTCGCTGGTGGAAAGGGCTACAGGAAGTCACGCTGTTGGCCTCTTTGACGCCTTTTACC
>NZ_RZQG01001274.1:0-1299 GCF_003998635.1 Mesorhizobium sp. M7D.F.Ca.US.004.03.1.1 | reverse complement strand
GCCTTGTTCCGGGCTGACGCTCTGAAGGCCGGCTTGAGGCCGATACTGCCGCCGTGGAAAATTCCAGGCCGAATCCATGCGATCGAGTCGTTGCCGCTGACGCCAACCGGCAAGATCGACAGGCCACGTCTCCAACAAGTCCTGCAGGCACGTGACGGCTCCGTCGAAAACAGTCAGGCCGCGCAATCGCCCGACGCGACAATGACGGTGGCCACCGCAAAACGGGTCAGGACGTGGAAGCGGCTTTTTACCCGGACCGGTAACCGGTGAAGGGCGAGCGACAATTCCATCACCACTCGGCGAAGGAGCCATCCTTGTGGCGCCAGATCGGGTTGCGCCAGCGGTGGCCTTCCTTGGCGCGTTCCTTGACATAGTCCTCGTTGATTTCGACACCCAGGCCCGGGCCGTCGGGAATGGCGACATAGCCATCCTCGTAGCGGAAGACGTCCTTGTTGGCGGCGTAGTCGAGCAGGTCGTTGGCGGCGTTGTAGTGAATGCCGAGGCTCTGCTCCTGGATGAAGCAGTTGTAGCTGACCGCGTCAAGCTGCAGGCAGGCGGCAAGTGCGATCGGCCCGAGCGGGCAGTGCGGCGCCACGGCCACGTCATAGGCCTCCGCCATCGCAGCGATCTTGCGGCATTCGGTGATGCCGCCGGCATGCGACAGGTCTGGCTGGATGATGTCGACGACGCCCTCCTCGAACACCGACTTGAAATCCCAGCGGCTGTAGAGCCGCTCGCCGAGCGCGATCGGCGTCGAGCCGAGGGCGGCGATCTCCTTCAGCGCCTCGCGGTTTTCGCTGAGCACCGGCTCCTCGATGAACATCAGCCTGTAGGGCTCGAGCTCCTTGACCAGGGCGCGCGCCATCGGCCGGTGCACGCGGCCATGAAAATCGACGGCGATGCCGATGTTGGGCCCGACGGCCTCGCGCACCATGGCTACGCGTTCGACAGCGGCGTCGATCTTGTCATGGCTGTCGACGATCTGCAGTTCTTCGGTGCCGTTCATCTTGAGAGCCAAGAAGCCGCGCGCCACCATTTCCCTAGCGCCCGCCGCGACCTCCGCCGGCCGGTCGCCGCCGATCCACGAATAGACCTTGATCGTGTCGCGCAGCTTGCCGCCGAGCAGTTCATGCACGGGCACGCCGAGCGCCTTGCCCTTGATGTCCCACAGCGCCTGGTCGATGCCGGCAATGGCGCTCATCAGGATCGGCCCGCCGCGATAGAAGCCGCCGCGGTGCATCACCGTCCAGTGGTCCTCGATCAGGCGAGGATCCTTGCCGATGAGATAATCACCAAGCT
>NZ_RZQG01001273.1:0-1304 GCF_003998635.1 Mesorhizobium sp. M7D.F.Ca.US.004.03.1.1 | reverse complement strand
GATGGCGAAGGTGCCATAGGTTCCAACGGTTGCGGCCTGGGCGACGAAGGTCGCCGGGTTGTCGACGTCGGAGATGGTCAGCGTGCCGGAGGTGCTGATCTGCGCCACCGTGTTGCCTTCGGTCAGGTTGCGCACGTCGGCCGACAGTACGGCCGCGTCGTTGGTGCCGTGGATGGTGACGGTGACCACCTGGGCGGTGCCGTCCTGTGTGTGGACGGTAAAGGTCTCGGTGAGATTCTGGCCGACGTTGAGGCCCTGCACTGCCGCATTGTTGTTGTTGAGTGTGAAGGTCCAGACACCACCCGCGGTCATCTGGTAGGTCCCGTAGCCATGATCGCCCGCGGTTCCCGCCGCGACCGCCTGGAACGTATTGGGCGTATTGTCGACGTCAGTATCTGTCAGAGTGCCGCTCACCGTTGGCGTCCCGGGGATGGCATTGGCGACACCGCCAGCCTCGATGACCGCGCCCGTTGAGACGCCGGAAATCACGGCCGCATCATTGGTGCCTTGAATGTTGACCGACACGCTGGCCCAGCTCAGCGTTCCGTTGCCGAGCTTGATCGCATAGGTGAAGGTCTCATTGAGATGGTCGTTCGGACCCATGGCCTGCAGGCTGGTGAAGCCATGCGCCGCCAGATATCCGCTAAGGTCCATCTCGACCTTGCCGTTGTTTATGCGGATGGAAACCCCGACACCGATGCTTTCCCAGGTTGAAATGCCGGCCGTCTGAAAGTCCTGAGTCGTCAGGTCAAGGGGCGCGTATTGCTTCGTGGCCGTCGACGCGGAAATCCCGTCGTCCACCGAAAAGAGGGACTTTGCGTTTCCACCCTGATCGTTTGCCATCACATCGAGAACTATGATGGTTTGCGAACCCGAAGCGAGGACGGCCGTATCCTCGGTTAAATTGAAAACGTCATCATTCGCCTGCGGCGTGTTGGAGAAAGACGCAGTGGTTCCACCGGCATCGGCGATTTTAGAAGCCATTTTCAACCCCCCTTGTTTAAGAACAGATGCCCCATCTGTTTATCGACAGTACTGAACGACCGGCTGCCTCCAGCCGAAGAATAGCCGCGCGATCGGTGTGCGAATTCGGGGAGGCATCAATTGTCAGCGCCATCCAGACAAGCCACCGCTTTGCGAACAACCCGCTTGAGCTGGCTATTCACGGATGGATGGTGGCTCGATAATGATGGCTGCGACGACTTTGGTCGCCGCTGCTTCTCCCTACCCCAATTGCATCGTCTTAACTCGTTGGTTGCCGATCACGAGTTTTAGAAAGCCCTTATATTAGGGGATTCTTAACC
>NZ_RZQG01001272.1:0-1307 GCF_003998635.1 Mesorhizobium sp. M7D.F.Ca.US.004.03.1.1 | reverse complement strand
CGATAACGCTGGCCAAGATGATCATCGACCGCGCGCCAAAGGGCATGTCGAGGGTCTATTTCGGCCTGTCGGGCTCGGATGCCAACGAAACCAACATCAAGCTGATCTGGTACTACAACAATGTGCTGGGACGGCCGGAAAAGAAGAAGATCATCTCGCGCTGGCGCGGCTATCACGGCTCGGGCGTGATGACCGGTTCACTGACCGGGCTCGACCTGTTCCACAACGCCTTCGACCTGCCGCGCGCGCCGATCCTGCATACCGAGGCGCCCTACTATTTCCGCCGCGCCGACCGCTCGATGAGCGAAGAGCAGTTCTCGCAGTATTGCGCCGACAAGCTTGAGGAGATGATCCTGGCCGAGGGCCCGGAAACGGTCGCTGCCTTCATCGGCGAGCCGATTCTCGGCACTGGCGGTATCGTGCCGCCGCCGGCTGGCTACTGGGAGAAAATCCAGGCGGTGCTGAAGAAGTACGACGTGCTGCTGGTCGCCGACGAGGTGGTGACGGGCTTCGGCCGGCTGGGCACCATGTTCGGCTCCGACCACTATGGTATCAAGCCGGACCTGATCACCATCGCCAAGGGCCTGACCTCGGCCTATGCGCCACTGTCGGGCGTCATCGTCGCCGACAAGATGTGGCAGGTGCTGGTCGAGGGCTCCGACAAGCTCGGCTCGCTCGGCCATGGCTGGACCTATTCGGCGCATCCGATCTGCGTTGCCGCCGGGGTCGCCAATCTCGAACTGATCGACGAGATGGATCTGGTGACGAATGCCCGCGAGACCGGCGCCTATTTCCGCGCAGAGCTGGCCAAAGCGGTCGGCGGCCACAAACATGTCGGCGACGTGCGCGGCGACGGCATGCTGGCGGCGGTCGAGTTCGTCGCCGACAAGGACGACCGGGTGTTCTTCGACGCGTCGCAGAAGATCGGGCCGCAAGTGGCGACGGCGCTTGCCGCAAGCGGCGTCATCGGCCGCGCCATGCCGCAGGGTGACATCCTCGGCTTCGCCCCGCCGCTCTGCCTGACCCGCGAAGAAGCCGACATCGTCGTTTCGAAGACGGCTGATGCGGTGAAGAGCGTGTTTGCCAATCTCTGAGATCGACCGATGAATGCCATGACCAGAACCCTCCCCGCCACTATGGCCGCCGTGCTGCTCACCGGGCACGGCGGACCGGAAAAACTCGTCTACCGCAGCGATGTGAAAGTGCCCGCGCCTGCCGCCGGCGAAGTGCTGGTCAAGGTCAGCGCTTGCGGCATGAACAACACCGACGTCTGGGTCCGCCAGGGCGCCTATGGCACGGAAGAGGAC
>NZ_RZQG01001271.1:0-1309 GCF_003998635.1 Mesorhizobium sp. M7D.F.Ca.US.004.03.1.1 | reverse complement strand
GAGCGGAGCGGACATCTAGTCCGTGAGCACCGGAAGTCGAGAAAGCCGCGCCAGGCGACCGGCCTCATGAATTCTTCTTCGGGATTTTAGGCGCAGACGCGGTTGCGGCCTTGCCTCTTCGCCTCGTAGAGCTGGCGATCGGCGCGGCGATAGAACTCTTCCGCAGTCTCCTTGCGGTCCCAGACGGCAAGCCCGACGCTGGTGGTGATCTTGAGGCGGACATTGCCTGACAGCACCGACATGTTGGCGATCGCCTTGCGGATGCGCTCGGCAAACTTGCCCAGAAGCTCGGCGTCCATGTTGGGCGTGACCACGGCGAACTCCTCGCCGCCCAATCGCGCCACCACGTCGTGGTAGCGTGTCATATCCTTGAGACAGTTTGCGACGGCCTTGAGCACCTCGTCGCCAACGTCATGGCCGTGGGTGTCGTTGACCTGCTTGAAATGGTCGAGATCGAGGATCATCAGCCCGACGGGCTTTTCGATGCGCCTGAACTCCTCGAGATACTCCTTCAGCGCATCATCGAAATAGCGCCGGTTCTGCATGCCGGTCAGGCCGTCGGTCAGGGCCGCATGCTCGAGCGTTTCCGAGCGGGCGCTCAGCGAAACCGTCATGGCGCGCAGCTTGCCTTCTTCCGTCGCCTGTTTTCGGATCAGCGGATAGATGAAGAAAATGCCGAAGAACAGCGCAGTGGCCAGGAGCACGCCGGTCGCGAACAAAAGCTTGTTGAGATAGATGACCTTGTCCAGGCCCGAAGCCGTATGCAGCTCGTTGGCGAAGGATTGCAGAAGCCCATAGGCATGCAGCGTCACCAGGCCAGCGGCCAGGATCACGAAAATAAAGACGAAAAATGCTGATTCCGCCTTGTGGAAACGCATCTGCTCCCCAATGGAAAAGTGCCCACTGACCTTATGGCATGGGCGGGCTTACGGAGGGTTAACTTGGACAACCGCAACGAGAACCTTTCCTTGCAGGTAAACTTTTCTGGTTGCAATAGAAACAAGCGATCAGATCGTGGTTTCCAGATCGTCACCAGGGCGCAATCTCAGCCATTCCGGCTCCAGCTGATGCCTGAACCAGGTTGTCTGCCGCTTGGAATATTGCCTGGTCGCAATCTTGGCGCGTTCGATCGCCTCGGGAAAGCCAATCTCTCCGGCCATCGCGGCCTGCAGTTCGCGAACGCCGATCGCTTTCATCGCCGGCAAATCGGGACCGAGGCCAAGCGCCGATAGCCGCCGAACCTCGTCCAGCGCGCCTTTGTGCAGCATCTGGTCGAAGCGTTTTTCGATGCGGCCGACCAGCACCGCCC
>NZ_RZQG01001270.1:0-1309 GCF_003998635.1 Mesorhizobium sp. M7D.F.Ca.US.004.03.1.1 | reverse complement strand
GCTGGAGCTGACCAAGGGACTTGTCAGCTGACCTGAGGTGGCCTCCGGCTTCGGCGGCCGGAGGCCACCTCTATCAGGCGTTGTCAGCAGTGCGGGGTGGCGCAGGGCGGAGCCGAACCTGTTGCGAGTACATCGGCAGACCTGAGACGTCCGAAGTCCCTGTCGCTCAGCGTATGCAGGCCGAGCCAATCTGCCAGTGAAGTCCTTTTCCAGACCTTGAGTTTTTGAGACGCCTGTTCATCATACCGATCGAGATATGTTGTTTCTACCTTTGGTTGATATATATTTTAATAAAGCAACCCAGGGACGCTCTTCACGATGCATGTTGTTTCCGCAAATGCCGGTCCGGGAAAGGTGGTTGCGCCGTCGGTGCTGGAATCGCATGGCTCTGTTCGGCCGCTCGCTGCCGAAGATCTCGAGAGCGTCGCCGCACTCTTCCTGACCAAGTTTCGGCAGCGGCGGCGTCATCTCCTCGATCGCGCGATCGCGGAGACGGCCGACTATATGAGAGAGATCTATCTTGACCCTGCCGGCCAGTCCGGTGCGAGCAACGCTCTTGTCCAGGTCAACCGGCAAGGTCGTCTGGGTGGGTTCCTCGGCGTCCTGAAAGCCCGCTACGAGCTCAACGGAGCGGCATTGAATGCGGCGATCATCGGTCCGCTCATGGCCGACGCCGGCACCGATGACGGCTCGGCCGGGCCGCAATTGCTACGTGCCTTGCACCAAGGCGAATTCGATCTGCAGCTGACCGATTCGGCCAACAGGACATCTTTGGCCTTCGCGCGCCCGATGAAGTATCAGCTCCTGCCGGTGCATTGTCTGGGATGGACCTGTATTTTCCGACCAGCCGCGATGGCCGCTGCTGCACTGCACCGCAAATGGCCTGGCCTGCCTCGCTTGGCGCTCGATCCCTGCGCGAGAGCATTCGATGCTCTTGCGAAAAGAAGGTTCGAGCTCCCCGTCCAGGCTTCATCGTCGCAACGGGTCCACAGTGAGCCGATCACTTCCGCGCAATTTGCCGAGCGGCTGCCGACCCTGCTGTCCGATTACTCTCTTCGGCCGAGCTGGAAGGATGGCGAGCTGCCACGGCTGCTCGCGCTGGCGGCCGAGAAGCGGGCCGACGGCCCACTTCATTTCGGCGGAACTTACGACGAAACGGGCAAAATGCTCGGTTGTTATGCCTTCTACGGTCAAGCCGGCGACATCGCGAGCCTGTTGCAAATCCAGGCGTCCGGATCTCACTGGCGCGCGACGCTGGATGGCCTTATCGCGGCCGCGTGGGATATGGGCTGCGTGGGCATCACCGGGC
>NZ_RZQG01000126.1:0-10200 GCF_003998635.1 Mesorhizobium sp. M7D.F.Ca.US.004.03.1.1 | reverse complement strand
TCTCCTTCGGCTCGCCAACCACGCTTTCGGCGTCTGGCTGGGCGCGCTTTCGGGAGCGGCCGAAGCTTCGCAACGGCTGTTGCAGCCGATCGTCGATGATTTCGAGGCGCGCGTCGCGCAGTTCGACGACCCGAATTCTTCCTCCACCAAGGCGCGGGCGACGGCGAAAACCATGATTGCCGAGGCGCAGTCCTTCGCCCAGGAAGTCACCGATATTGCCGCCAAGGAAGCCGCTACTGCCGTGCCGGCCGCAAATGCCGTTCCGGCAACGGGCGACTCCGGCCATGTGCTGATGCCCGAGGATTTCAGGCAGCCAGAGGCTATGGAAAAGCCCGCCGAGCCGGCGGATCTCAAGGCTATATCGGGCATCGGGCCCAAGCTTGAAAAAGTTCTCAACGGCTTGGGCATCTGGACGTATGGCCAGATCGCGGCATGGACGCCGCAAGAGGTTGCCTGGGTCGAGGATTATCTGTCGCTCACCGGCCGCATAAGTCGCGACGATTGGACAGCCCAAGCGGCGGCGCTCGCCGTCAAGAAGTGAATGAAATGCCGGGTCCGGTTTCGACCGTGCCCGGAACAAGAGATTGCGGGAACTCCGCAGGGGTTTGAGGCGAATGGCAAAGCTCAAGGTCGACGGGAAAGAGATCACTGTACCCGACCACTACACGCTGCTGCAGGCGGCGGAAGACGCTGGCGCGGAAGTGCCGCGCTTCTGCTTCCATGAGCGGCTGTCGATCGCCGGCAATTGCCGCATGTGCCTGATCGAGGTGAAGGGCGGGCCGCCCAAGCCGCAGGCTTCCTGCGCCATGAACGTGCGCGACCTGCGTCCGGGGCCGAATGGCGAGGCGCCGGAAATCTTCACCAACACGCCGATGGTCAAGAAGGCCAGGGAAGGCGTGATGGAGTTCCTGCTGATCAACCATCCGCTGGATTGCCCTATCTGCGACCAGGGCGGCGAATGCGACCTGCAGGACCAGGCGATGGCCTTCGGCGTCGATTCCTCGCGCTATCATGAGAACAAGCGCGCGGTCGAAGACAAATATATCGGACCGCTGGTCAAGACGGTGATGAACCGCTGCATCCATTGCACGCGCTGCGTCCGCTTCACCACGGAAGTCGCCGGCATTTCCGAGCTTGGCCTGATCGGCCGTGGCGAGGATGCCGAGATCACCACCTATCTCGAACAGGCGATGACCTCGGAGCTGCAGGGCAATGTCATCGACCTTTGCCCGGTCGGCGCGCTGACCTCAAAACCCTTCGCCTTCCAGGCGCGGCCGTGGGAGCTGACCAAGACCGAATCCATCGACGTGATGGATGCGGTCGGCTCGGCGATCCGCGTCGACAGCCGAGGGCGCGAAGTGATGCGCATCCTGCCGCGCGTCAACGAAGCGGTGAACGAGGAGTGGATTTCCGACAAGACCCGCTTCATCTGGGACGGCCTGCGCACGCAGCGCCTCGACCGCCCCTATGTGCGCAAGGACGGCAAGCTGGTTCCCGCCAGCTGGGCCGAAGCCTTTGCCGCGATCAAGGACGCGGTTTCGAAGGCGGCACCCGAAAAGATCGGCGCCATTGCCGGTGACTTGGCCGCCGTTGAAGAAATCTATGCGCTCAAGCTGCTGATGGCCTCGCTCGGCTCGAAGAATACCGACTGCCGCCAGGATGGCGCCGCACTCGATCCGGCGCTCGGCCGGGCGAGCTACATCTTCAATCCGACCATCGAAGGCATCGAGCAGGCCGACGCGGTGCTGATCATCGGCGCCAACCCGCGCTATGAAGCCTCGGTGCTCAACGCCCGCATCCGCAAGCGCTGGCGGATCGGCAATCTGCCGGTCGGCGTGATCGGCGATGTCGGTGACACGCGCTATGACTATGAACAGCTGGGCGCCGGACCGGATTCGCTGAAGGATCTGGCCGACGGCAATGGCACGTTCTTCCAGGTGCTGAAGAAGGCGACGCATCCGCTGATCATCGTCGGCCAGGGCGCGCTGGCGCGCGCCGATGGCGCGGCCGTGCTCGGCCAGGCGGCCAAGCTCGCCGCCGCTGTCAACGCTGCTCGCGCGGACTGGAACGGCTTTGCCGTGCTGCACAATGCGGCCGGACGTGTCGGCGGTCTCGATCTCGGCTTCGTGCCGGGCGAGGGTGGCAAGAGCGTTGCCGGCATGCTGGGCGAAATGGAGCTGCTGTTCCTGCTCGGCGCCGACGAGATCGACATGGCCAAGACCGGCGGCGCCTTCGTCGTCTATATCGGCACGCATGGCGACCAGGGCGCGCACCGCGCCAACGTCATCCTGCCGGCGGCTGCCTACACCGAAAAATCGGCCACCTATGTCAACACGGAAGGCCGTGTGCAGCAGACCAACCGCGCCGGCTTCGCGCCGGGCGATGCCCGCGAGGACTGGGCGATCCTGCGGGCCCTGTCGGATGTGCTGGGCAAGAAACTGCCGTTCGATTCGCTGCCGCAGCTGCGCGCCAAGCTTTACGGCGAATACCCGCATCTGGCCCGCATCGATCAGGTCGCTGCCGGCAATGCCGAGGACATCGCCAAGGTGGCGAAGCTCGGCGGACGGCTGAACAAGGGAACGTTCACCTCGCCCGTCACGGATTTCTACCTGACCAACCCGATCGCGCGGGCATCGGCCGTGATGGCGGAATGCTCGGCACTGGCCAAGAGCGGCTTCAAGCAGGCGGCGGAATAAGCATGGACACTTTCTTCTCCTTCTACGTGCTGCCGGCGCTGCTGATCCTCTTGAAGTCAGTCGTGCTGATCGTCGTTTTGCTGATCTTCGTCGCTTACATCCTCTACGCCGACCGCAAGATCTGGGCGGCGGTGCAGCTGCGCCGTGGTCCGAACGTCGTTGGCCCCTGGGGCACGTTGCAGGCTTTCGCCGATCTGTTGAAATTCGTCTTCAAGGAACCGATCATTCCGTCGGGCGCCAACAAGGGCGTCTTCCTGCTGGCGCCACTGGTGTCGGCGGTGTTGGCGATCTCGGCCTGGGCGGTCATTCCGGTCGATCAAGGCTGGGCGATCGCCAACGTCAATGTCGGCATCCTCTATGTCTTCGCCATCTCCTCGCTCGAGGTCTACGGTGTGATCATGGGCGGCTGGGCGTCCAACTCGAAATATCCGTTCCTCGGTGCGTTGCGTTCGGCGGCTCAGATGGTGTCCTACGAAGTCTCGATCGGCTTCGTCATCGTCACCGTTCTGCTCACCGCCGGTTCGCTCAATCTGTCCGACATCGTGCTGTCGCAGCATGATGGAATTGGTACGCGGCTTGGCTTGCCCAATACGTTCCTCGACTGGAACTGGCTGGCACTGTTTCCGATGTTCATCATCTTCTTCATCTCGGCCCTGGCCGAGACGAACCGCCCGCCCTTCGATCTGGTGGAAGCCGAATCGGAACTGGTCGCCGGCCACATGGTCGAATATTCGTCGACGCCGTTCCTGCTGTTCTTCCTTGGCGAGTATGTCGCCATCGTGCTGATGTGCGCGCTGGCCACCATCCTCTTCCTCGGAGGCTGGCTGCCGCCCTTCGACTTCGCGCCGTTCACCTGGGTGCCGGGCGTCATCTGGTTCGTGCTGAAGGTCTGCTTCGTGTTCTTCGGCATCTCCATGGTGAAGGCCTTCGTGCCGCGCTACCGCTACGACCAGCTGATGCGGCTCGGCTGGAAGGTGTTCCTGCCGATCTCGCTGTTCATGGTGGTCGCCACCGCTGCCTTCCTCAAAATCACGGGGTTTGCGTGATGTCCGCTCTTTCCCAAGCCGCAAAATCGCTGCTGCTGCAGGATTTCGTCAGCGCCTTCTTCCTGTCGATGCGCCAGTTCTTCGCGCCGAAGGAGACGATCAACTATCCGCACGAGAAGGGGCCGACCAGCCCGCGCTTCCGGGGCGAGCACGCTTTGCGCCGCTATCCCAATGGCGAGGAACGCTGCATCGCCTGCAAATTGTGCGAGGCGATCTGCCCGGCGCAGGCCATCACCATCGAGGCCGGCCCGCGCCGCAATGACGGCACGCGCCGTACTGTGCGTTACGACATCGACATGGTGAAGTGCATCTATTGCGGCTTCTGCCAGGAGGCCTGCCCGGTCGACGCCATCGTCGAGGGGCCGAATTTCGAATTCGCGACGGAGACGCGCGAGGAACTCTACTACGACAAGGACAAGCTGTTGGCGAATGGCGACCGGTGGGAGCGCGAACTGGCGCGCAACATCTCGCTGGACTCGCCGTACCGCTGATATTTGACGCATGGACGGGGCGAGGGGCCTCGTCTAAGGAAACACGCAACTTGCCGACCGGAGGCGGTCGCAAAAATCGAACAGGACGAACGTCCTGTTTCGGACAGGAACCCGGGGGAACCCCATGTTGAGTGGACTAGAGGCGGCCTTTTTCTACCTCTTCGCCTTTGTCGCGGTGGCGTCGGCGTTCATGGTCATTTCGTCGCGCAACCCCGTGCATTCGGTGCTGTTCCTGATCCTGACCTTCTTCAACGCCGCCGGCCTGTTCATGCTGACCGGGGCCGAGTTCCTGGCGATGATCCTGCTCGTCGTCTATGTCGGCGCGGTGATGGTGCTTTTCCTGTTCGTCGTCATGATGCTCGACGTCGATTTCGCCGAGATGAAGGAAGGCGCCCTGCAATATGCACCGATCGGCGCGCTGGTCGGTCTGATCCTGGCGGCGGAGCTGATCGTCGTGCTCGGCGGCTACACATTCGCGCCGCAACTCGCCTCGACGGTTTCGAAACCCATCCCGGATCTCGCGACGCGGACCAATACGGCCGCACTCGGCGACATCCTCTATACGGACTACCTCTACTACTTCCAGATTTCGGGCCTCGTGCTGCTGGTCGCCATGATCGGCGCCATCGTGCTGACGCTGCGCCATAAACCAGGCGTCAAGCGGCAGTCGATCGCAGCCCAGGTCGGCCGCACATCGGCGACCGGAATGGAAATCCGTAAGGTCAAGACAGGCGAGGGGCTCTGAGATGGTTGTCGGTATCGCGCATTATCTGACCGTATCGGCTGTTCTGTTCACGCTCGGCGTGTTCGGCATCTTCCTCAACCGCAAGAACGTCATCGTCATCCTGATGTCGGTCGAGCTGATCCTGCTGGCGGTCAACATCAACTTCGTCGCCTTTTCGGCAGCACTCGGCGATCTGGTCGGCCAGGTGTTCGCGCTGTTCGTGCTGACGGTCGCGGCGGCTGAAGCCGCCATCGGACTTGCCATTCTCGTCGTCTTCTTCCGCAACCGCGGCTCGATCGCGGTCGAAGACGTGAACATGATGAAGGGTTGACGGAACCACCATGTATCAGGCCATCGTCTTCCTTCCCCTGCTCGGCTTCCTGATCGTCGGCCTGTTCGGCACGTCGCTCGGCGCCAAGGCGTCCGAATACATCACCTCCGGTTTCCTGGTGATCGCGGCGGTGTTGTCGTGGGTCGCTTTCTTCACCGTCGGCTTCGGCCATGGCGAGGTGTTCACCGTGCCGGTGATGCGCTGGATCCAGTCAGGCGGACTGGAAGCATCCTGGGCGCTGCGGATCGACACGCTGACGGTGGTGATGCTGGTGGTGGTCAACACCGTGTCGGCGCTGGTTCACATCTATTCGATCGGCTACATGCACCACGATCCGAACCGGCCGCGCTTCTTCGCCTATTTGTCGCTGTTCACCTTCGCCATGCTGATGCTGGTGACGGCCGACAATCTGGTGCAGATGTTCTTCGGCTGGGAAGGGGTCGGTCTCGCCTCCTACCTGCTGATCGGTTTCTGGTACAAGAAGCCGTCGGCCAATGCCGCGGCAATAAAGGCCTTCGTCGTCAACCGCGTCGGCGACTTCGGCTTCGCGCTCGGCATCTTCGGCCTGTTCGTGCTGTTCGGCTCGGTCAATCTCGGCACCATCTTCGCCAATGCGGCGACGTTCATTCCGGCCGAAGGCGCGCCACAGGGCGCCGCGGTCCTGACCTTCCTTGGGCATGCGCTGGACAAGCAGTCGGCCATGACGATCGTCTGCCTTCTGCTGTTCATGGGCGCCATGGGCAAGTCGGCGCAGGTGCCGCTGCACACCTGGCTGCCGGACGCCATGGAAGGCCCGACGCCGGTTTCCGCACTGATCCATGCCGCCACCATGGTAACGGCCGGTGTGTTCATGCTGGCGCGGCTGTCGCCGCTGTTCGAGCTGTCGCATTCGGCGCTGACGGTCGTGACCTTCATCGGCGCCTTCACCGCCTTCTTCGCGGCCACGGTCGGTCTCGTGCAGAACGACATCAAGCGCGTCATCGCCTATTCGACCTGCTCGCAGCTCGGCTACATGTTCGTGGCGCTCGGCGTCGGCGCCTATGGCGCGGCGATCTTCCACCTGTTCACGCATGCCTTCTTCAAGGCCCTGCTGTTCCTCGGCTCTGGCTCGGTCATCCATGCCGTCTCCGACGAGCAGGACATGCGCAAGATGGGCGGACTGCGCAAGCTGATTCCGACCACCTACTGGATGATGGTCATCGGCACGCTGGCGCTGACCGGCGTCGGCATCCCGGTGACGGTCATCGGCACCGCCGGCTTCTTCTCCAAGGACGCCATCATCGAAAGCGCCTTTGCCGGCCACAATTCGGTTGCCGGCCTCGCCTTCATATTGCTCGTCATCGCGGCCTGCTTCACCTCCTTCTACTCATGGCGGCTGATCTTCATGACCTTCCACGGCAAGCCGCGGGCGAGCCACGAGGTCATGCACCACGTCCATGAATCGCCTCCGGTGATGCTAGTGCCGCTGTTCATCCTGGCCGCCGGCGCACTGTTTGCCGGCATTATCTTCCACGGCGCCTTCATCGGCGAGGGCTATGCCGAGTTCTGGAAGGCATCGCTGTTCACGCTGCCTGACAATCACATCCTGCACGAGATCCACGAATTGCCGCTGTGGGTCGAGCTGTCGCCCTTCATCGCCATGCTGATCGGCTTCGCGCTGGCCTGGAAATTCTACATCCGCTCGCCGGAAATGCCGGTCAATCTGGCAGCACACCATCGCGGGCTCTACGCCTTCCTGCTCAACAAGTGGTATTTCGACGAGCTCTACGATTTCCTGTTCGTGCGACCCGCCAAGCGCCTCGGCCATTTCCTGTGGAAGACCGGCGACGGCACAATCATTGACGGCCTCGGCCCGGATGGCATTTCGGCGCGCGTCGTCGATGTCACCAACCGCGTCGTCAAGCTGCAGACCGGCTACCTCTACCATTATGCCTTCGCCATGCTGATCGGCGTTGCCGCACTCGTCACCTGGATGATGCTCTGATGACCGCTTGGCCAATCCTCTCGCTGGTCACCTTCCTGCCGCTGGTTGGTGTGCTGCTTATCCTGTTCATCAATGATGACAGCGAAAATGCACGCCGCAACATCCGCGCCATTGCGCTGTTGACGACGACGTTCACGTTCATCATCTCGCTGTTCATCTGGACTGGCTTCGACAATTCGCAGGCCGGCTTCCAGTTCGTCGAGAAGGTTGCCTGGCTCGACTCCGGCATCTCCTACCATATGGGCGTCGACGGCATCTCCATGCTGTTCGTCATCCTGACGACCTTCCTGATGCCGCTCTGCATCCTGGCCTCGTGGGAATCGATCGAGAAGCGCGTCAAGGCCTACATGATCGCCTTCCTGCTGCTTGAAACGCTGATGATCGGCGTGTTCTGCGCACTCGATATCGTGCTGTTCTACGTCTTCTTCGAAGCCGGCCTGATCCCGATGTTCATCATCATCGGCGTCTGGGGCGGCAAGCGGCGCGTCTACGCCTCGTTCAAGTTCTTCCTCTACACGCTGGCCGGCTCGGTGCTGATGCTGCTCGCCATCATGGCGATGTTCTACCAGTCCGGCACGACCGACATCCCGACGCTTCTGACGCACAACTTCCCGGCCAACATGCAGACCTGGCTATGGCTTGCCTTCTTCGCGTCCTTCGCGGTGAAGATGCCGATGTGGCCGGTGCACACTTGGTTGCCCGACGCGCACGTTGAAGCGCCGACGGCAGGTTCGGTGATCCTGGCCGCCATCCTGCTAAAGATGGGCGGGTACGGCTTCCTGCGTTTCTCCTTGCCGATGTTCCCGCTGGCGTCCGAAATGTTCGCGCCGCTGATCTTCGCGCTCTCGGTCGTCGCCATCATCTACACCTCGCTGGTGGCGCTGATGCAGGAGGACATGAAGAAGCTGATCGCCTATTCGTCGGTGGCCCATATGGGCTTCGTCACCATGGGCATCTTCGCCATGAACCAGGAAGGCGTGCAGGGCGCGATCTTCCAGATGCTCAGCCACGGCCTCGTCTCCGGCGCGCTGTTCCTGTGCGTCGGCGTCATCTACGACCGCATGCACACACGCGAAATCGCGGCCTATGGCGGCTTGGTCAACAACATGCCGAAATACGCCACCGTGTTCATGATCTTCACCATGGCCAATGTCGGCCTGCCCGGCACCAGCGGTTTCGTCGGCGAGTTCCTGACCATGCTCGGCGTGTTCCGGGTCAACACCTGGGTGGCGTTCTTCGCCGCCACCGGCGTCATCCTGTCGGCTGCCTACGCGCTCTGGCTCTATCGCCGGGTGATCTTCGGCGCGCTGACCAAGGACAGCCTGAAGGGCCTGCTCGACCTGTCGCCGCGCGAGAAGCTGATCATCTACCCGCTGGTCGTGCTGGTCATCTTCTTCGGCGTCTATCCCGCACCCGTCTTCGACGCGACGGCCGAATCGGTCAAGTCGCTCGTCACCAATGTCACTGCATCCATCGGCGCCGCGCAGACCGCGGCGGCGAATTAACCCAAGGGTTTTGCGAACCATGACGCCGGACCTTCTCTCCAGCCTGTCGCTCTCGACGCCAGAGCTGATCCTTGCCGTCGGCGCGCTGGCGCTGCTGATGGTCGGCGCCTATTCGCGCGCCAACACCGCCAACACGGTGACCGGCCTTGCCGTCGCCGTGCTGGTCGTCGCGGGCGCCTGGCTGATCTTCCAAACCGGGCAGGGCAGCGCCTATGGCAACGCCTTCATCCAGGATTCCTTTGCCCGCTTCATGAAGGTGCTGGCGCTGGTCGGCTCGGCGGTGACGCTGGCGATGTCGATGCGCTTCGCCAAGGCGGAGCATTTCGACAAGTTCGAATATCCCGTATTGGTGCTGCTCAGCACGCTCGGCATGATGCTGATGATCTCGGCCAACAGCATGATCGGGCTCTATCTCGGCCTCGAACTGCAGTCGCTGGCGATCTACGTGCTGTGCGCGATTAATCGCGACAATCTGCGTTCGACCGAGGCTGGCCTCAAATATTTCGTTCTCGGTGCGTTGTCGTCGGGCATGCTGCTCTATGGCATCAGCCTGGTCTACGGCTACACTGGCAACACCGGCTTCCAGGAGATCGCTACGGCGCTCGGCAGCGGCGAGCGCCAGCTTGGCCTCGTCTTCGGTCTCGTCTTCGTGTTGGCCGGCCTTGCCTTCAAGATCTCGGCGGTGCCGTTCCACATGTGGACGCCCGACGTCTACGAGGGCGCGCCGACGCCAGTGACGGCCTTCCTGGCGGCGGCACCCAAGATGGCGGCGATGGCGCTGATGGTGCGTGTCACCATGGGCGCGTTCAAGCCGATCGCCTCCGACTGGCAGCAGATCATCGTCTTCATCTCGATCGCCTCGATGGCGCTGGGCGCCTTCGCGGCCATCGGCCAGACCAACATCAAGCGACTGATGGCCTATTCCTCGATCGGCCATATGGGCTACGCGCTGGTCGGCCTTGCCGCCAACAGCCAGGCCGGCGTGCGCGGCGTTGCCATCTACATGCTGATCTATCTGGTGATGACGCTCGGCACCTTCGCCTTCATCCTCGCCATGCGGCGCAAGGACGGCAATGTCGAGCAGATCAGCGATCTGGCCGGCCTGTCGTCGACCAATCCGATCATGGCGACGATCCTGACCATCCTAATGTTCTCGCTGGCAGGCATCCCGCCGCTCGCCGGCTTCTGGGGGAAATGGTACGTCTTCCTCGCCGCCATCAACGCCAATCTCTACGCGCTGGCGATCATCGGCGTGCTGGCCTCGGTGGTGGGCGCCTATTATTACCTGCGCATCATCAAGATCATGTGGTTCGACGAACCGGTCGGTGGCTTTGTGCCGATGGCGACGGAATTGCGTGTCGTGCTCGGCGTCTCCGGCGCCTTCGTGCTGTTCTATGTGCTGATCGGCGGACCGATCGGCACC
>NZ_RZQG01001269.1:0-1313 GCF_003998635.1 Mesorhizobium sp. M7D.F.Ca.US.004.03.1.1 | reverse complement strand
GGCTGGAGGTAGGCCTAAAGCGTGCAGACGGCAGCGGCGGAAATGATTGCATGATCGAAATCCTTGCACTCGCAATGCTGCCGTACCAACCGAAAATCTCTGTTTGAAACGGCTCCGCCAAAATTCAAAATGATTCAGTGTTGCTTGACCACAACTGACCACGCACGAGCATCCACAGCGTGATGGGCAAAACCCCAATTGGCGTCGACGACAGCGCCGGGGATGGTCTCGATAAAGACATACGCGTCGGCGGTCGCCATCGTCGGAACAGCGAAAGCCGCAGCGGCAAGAAGCGAGCCGAAGGCAAACAATATCCGCATCTGTTCGCTCCAGGTTAAAAACACATTTTCAAATTGGCGGCAGACCGGTTGAAGATGGCCGGTTCCGCCAGGTCACACATTTGCCGGGAAACCTCATCGCGGTCTGTGAAACAGGCTACAGAGGCTGCAGACAGATGGCGCGACCTCGAACGGCCATCTCAAGACGTGCCGGCCACACTAAGGGTTCAGAATCTGGCGGTTGACTTTGGCCGAGCGTCCAGCCGACAACCGCGCTAGGTGACCGTGCGTGACGTTGCAATCAGCAAAATGCTGCAGGCGGCAGGCTTCTTTATTGAGGTGCCAGTCCTTCGTATTGGACCGTGCTTCTGACAACAATTGGCATGCCTTGGCCAGGCGAACCCGAAGCGCGCGCTTTTGCCATAACCCCGATGCTCGCGTGATTTTCGATGCGGTGCCGCTGGCGCGGCGCTGGCACCACGCCCCAATTGGAGCGGCCGCACTGGCGCATGGTGCCGACTATCCAGACGTGGCACTGGCGCAGGATGTCGGCGATAGGTGCGGATCGAAGAGATTAAGCCGACCGTTAAGCTCTGGGCGGCCCAGCGGTTAGGGTCGTAGGGGGACGTTTGCATCGGCGACCGCTGGGCCTGACCAGTCTAGCTAGAGGAGAGCTATGCTGGCTAGCTCGAAATATGCGCTCTCTCTAATGCAAGAGCCAGAGTGCATCGGCATGAAGGGATACTCCAAAAAGGTGTACTCACTGCGACGTCGGGCTGCTTGGCAGCCATCTGGCCACTGATGCGCGAGCGGCTAACCGCGTCCACACCACTATCTTCGCCAAAACGCCTCTGGCGGCCTCCACACCAGGTGAGGGCGTCGGGCGCTATGGGTGAGGCGCCGGGGCCCAAGCGTGCCCGAGTCGAGAGCGGCTTGGCCTTCGCTGCCAAGAGGCGAGATGGCCTCGAAGCAGAAGCCCGCATCGTGGATTCGAAGGCATGACTGGATCTGCCGTCCCGGGGGAGTGCCCATGGG
>NZ_RZQG01001268.1:0-1316 GCF_003998635.1 Mesorhizobium sp. M7D.F.Ca.US.004.03.1.1 | reverse complement strand
TGACAAGTTTTTTGCGGCGGATGACGCGAGAGATGCCCGCGTAACCAAATTCCTGGGAAAGGTCCTTTGAACTGCAGCTTGGTCACGACGATTGAGCAGGTCAAAAATTGCCGGAGCACCTCTGATGAGTAGAATAAGACGAGCGATAAGCCCCCTGGTTGCGGAGCCGCCAGAGCAATTATGGTCGAACTGTCTGGTGGCAGGCGGCTTTGCTTATATTACGGGTCAAACGGCTGGCGAATATATCCTCGATCCGGAAGCCTCTGGTCAAACGGGGCGCGATGATCAGAACGAAGAATACAGACAGGCAAAGATCGCGTTTCAAAAGATTGAAGCGCTGATCTGTGCCGCCGGCGGTACAATGGCTGATGTGGTTAAGCTAACTGTTTACGTGACCGATATGAAGCGGCGACAGGGGATATGGGCCGCTCGCCGAGAATTTTTTAGCGGCGATTTTCCTTGCGTCACTCTGTTTGAGGTTTCGGCTCTTGCTAGCCCCGAATTCGTCGTAGAAATAGACGCCATCGCCTATGTCGGATCCTGACTGGAACAGTTTTCGCACGCCGCCCTGGACGGTCAACGCGCCGGTTTGGTCAGGCTAGTCCAAGGGGTGTGTGGTTGCGCCCATTGGCAATGATTTCAATCAGTCCCCGGCGCGTCTCCTCATTGTGATCGACGATGATCTTTCTTGCCGCGACTGGATCTCGTTGGCGCAGAATTGTAACGATGCGATGATGGTCGGCGTGGGTCTGTGTGTTGATATCTCGCGATTGCGCCCCGACATAAAAGTACCGCTCCAGTTCATCGAACTGCCGTTTTGCGACTTCGATCAAACGCTGGTTACCTGTCGAGCCCGCAATTGCCATGTGAAACTCTCTGTTGGCGCCAATGAACAGGTCAAGATTCGACAAGGTTCTTTTGTCATAGCTAGCGTCTGCCAGGCGCTCCAGTTCATCAAGCTGTTGATCCGTGATCCGGTCCACGGCCAAGCCAACCGTCCCACCTTCGACAACGGAGCGCGCATCGAAGAGCTCATTCATGTCACTTATCGTTAGCGGATTGATCTGATAGCCCCGACGCGGATAGGCGCGAACGAAACCTTCGGTCTGGAGCCTAGCCAGTGCTTCTCGAACAGGGGTTTTGCTCATCGACATCTTGTCGGCGATGTCGGTTTCTGAAATTTCGCTTCCTGGCTGTAGGCGCACAGAGAGAATCTCGCGCCGGAGCTGCGCATAGGCCTTCTCCATCAGCGAATATGGTCGCGTTTTGGTTGCCCGTGTAGGCAGACTGGACTCCGTTTTCGCACGAGAGCTCTC
>NZ_RZQG01001267.1:0-1317 GCF_003998635.1 Mesorhizobium sp. M7D.F.Ca.US.004.03.1.1 | reverse complement strand
GCATAGGCACTTTCCGGCAAATTCTGGTCGCGTCGCGGGATTTCGCCGCCGGGGTCAGGGTGGACAAGCCAGAAGATCTTTCTCCCTTGCCGCTCGTTGCCAATGCCGTGCTGCGCAAGCCGTTTACCTGGAGCTTCACGCGAGATGATTTTGAGCCTCGCACCGTCACCATGCGCGAGGCGTTCTCCATCAACTCAACCCCGGCGGTACTGGAAGCCACGCTGGCCGGCGGCGGGGTGGCGGTTTTGCCGGACTATCTCGTCGTCGATTATCTGTCGCAGGGTCGCCTCGTCCATATGCTGCCGGACTGGGAGCTGCCCTCGGGCGGCATTCACGTGGTTTATCCGGCGGCGCGCTTTCGCCCACAAAAAGTGACGCAGTTCGTGTCCATGCTCATGGAACACATTCGAGATTGAGAGCAATCGCTGCCGGTTGAGAAGCCCTTAATTGTTATGGAAGAACCGCCGGCGGAAATGCCGGTCATTGTCCGGCCGCTTGCAATTGTAGACCGGGCAGGACTTGGTGTCGGCGCTCGGCACGTAGGCGCGCGTCCTCACCTCGCCCATGGTGCAGAATTGCTGGCTCTGCACATAGCGGTCATAGAGCGGCAATCCCGGCACACGTGTCGACTGGTAGCGCAGTATGACGGCGCCCTGCCGGGCGATCGTCGCCTGAACCTTGCCGCAGCTCATGCGGGTCGGATCGTAGCGCGAGATCGCCTGCGCCTCGGCGGCCACCAGCGTCAGGCAGGCGGCAAGCAGAATGGTTTTCATGGTCCTCTCCCCTGATCCGCCGCTCGAGGACAGCGTGATCTGTCGCAACGTTTTCAGCAGATTGGGGCAGCCGTTGGGCAGCGCCGCGATCACGGCTTTCTCACGCAGTCTTGTTTTTTATGCGAAACCAGCCTATATGCCTTCCATTGATATTTCGGCCGATCGATCCGGGCCTCGCGATCTTCGCGTTTGCTGACGTCTATCTCCAAAATCTCGATGCACACCGGCTAGACCTCGGTCTGGTCAAACTAAAGCAAATGTTGAAGGACTATCTAAAATGGCAACTGGAACGGTCAAGTGGTTCAACGCCACCAAGGGCTTCGGCTTCATTCAGCCTGACGCGGGCGGCGCGGACGTTTTCGTCCACATCTCCGCTGTCGAGCGTGCTGGACTGTCGACCCTGGTCGAAGGCCAGAAGATCAACTTCGAGATCGAGCAGGACCGCCGCACTGGCAAGTCGTCCGCTGGATCTCTGAGCAAGGCAGCCTGATTTTGCGAAGTGCGCGCGCCGGGCGAGAGCTCGGGGCGCGCGGCAAGTCACGGA
>NZ_RZQG01001266.1:0-1328 GCF_003998635.1 Mesorhizobium sp. M7D.F.Ca.US.004.03.1.1 | reverse complement strand
ACGCTCGCCCTGCAGATCCTCGACGGCAAGAAGCCGGCCCAGCAGACCGTGCTGGTCGAGCCGCAGCTGTGGGAGAACGCCACCGAGGAAGGCAAGGCCAAGCTGAAGGCCGCCGCCGACCCGTCGCTGAGCCCCGAATGGCCGGTCTCGATCTCGATCCCGGACTGGACGACATATACGAAGGAGCAGATCGTGGCGTGCAAGGGGCCGGGGGAATAAGTCTCCGATAGCCCTGCCTCACAAGGCGGGGAAGTCACATATGGGAAGGCCCCCTCACCCGGATTGCCAACCGAATTGCGAAGGGCAATTCGGGGCAATCCGACCTCTCCCCGAGGGGAGAGGAGCCGGCACGAGCGCCAGCCTCTTCTCCCCCACGGGGAGAAGGTGGACGCGAAGCGGCCGGATGAGGGGGCCTCTCCACACGCGATAGCCCTGCCTCATGAATCGAGAACCCCACGATTTGACCAGCAACCCCCTCCTCGACGCATCAGGCGTCGCCAAGAATTACGGCGCGGTTGCGGCCCTTCGCAACGCGTCGCTGTCCGTCCTGCCCGGCGAGGTGCACGCCCTGATGGGCGCCAATGGCGCCGGCAAGTCGACGCTGGTGAAGATCCTGACCGGCGCTATTTCTGCCAATGCCGGCCGCATCCTGATCCGTGGCGAGGCGCGCGACATACGCTCGCCCGCCGCCGCGCGCCGCGCCGGCCTGCTGCCCGTCTATCAGGAACCATCGCTGATCCCCGATCTCGATGTGCTGTCCAATCTGCGGCTGACCGGCACGCCGGTCGAGCCGTTCCGCGCCTGGGTGCGCGAACTCGGCATTCCCGACCTCGATATCCGCGACACCGCGCGCGACATCCCGCTGGCCGTGCTGCGCGTGCTCGATCTGGCGCGCGCGCTGGCCGTCGAGCCCGACGTGCTGCTGCTCGACGAGATGACCGCCGCACTGCCCGCCAACCTCGCCGAAAAGGTGCTGGAAGTGGTGCGCCGCCAGGGCGATGCCGGCCGCGCGGTGATCTTCATCTCGCACCGCTTCGTCGAAATCTCGGCACTGTGCGATCGCGCCACCGTGCTGCGCGACGGCGAGACCGTCGGCGTCGTCGACATCGTGCCCGGCGTCGAGGAAAAGATCGTCGAGCTGATGCTCGGCACCCGCATCGTCAAGACCCATGTCGCCGCCCGCAGTGCCGCCCAGAAGGCAGCGCCCGCCCCTGCCCAACCCAGGCTTGCCGTGCGCAATTTGCGCGTCGGCACCAAGCTCAACGACGTCTCCTTCGATCTCGCCGACGGCGAGGTCGCCCGCGTCGTGGCGCTCGAAGGCCAGGGCC
>NZ_RZQG01001265.1:0-1333 GCF_003998635.1 Mesorhizobium sp. M7D.F.Ca.US.004.03.1.1 | reverse complement strand
GTAGCCGGTCGCGGTTCCCGTGTTGATCAT
The DNA here is from genome assembly GCF_003998635.1 of Mesorhizobium sp. M7D.F.Ca.US.004.03.1.1. Classification (NCBI taxonomy): domain Bacteria; kingdom Pseudomonadati; phylum Pseudomonadota; class Alphaproteobacteria; order Hyphomicrobiales; family Phyllobacteriaceae; genus Mesorhizobium; species Mesorhizobium sp. M7D.F.Ca.US.004.03.1.1. The sequence continues at coordinate 1,303 of NZ_RZQG01001265.1, read as the reverse complement.
GAAGTTGCAATGCATCGGCGACATCTGCGCGCCGCCGATCATCAGGCCGCGGCAACCCGCCTTGTCGATCTCCTTCCAGGCCGACGTGCCTTCGGGATTCTTGAAGGTCGAGCCGCCGGTCTTCTCGCGGATCGGCTGCACGGTCTCGCGATGGTTCTGCACGGCCTCCATCGCCGCCTTGATCGCCGCCTTTTCTTCTGGATACCCCTCGAAAACCGCCGATGTGAAGATCACGCCAGCCGGCACCGCCGAATGGCGATAAGAATAGTCCATGTCCTCAGCCAGGAATGTCGTGATTTCCCCCTTGCGAGTAAGCCCTCGCAACTCGACAACCCGTTCGCGGGTCTCCACGCCGTTGGCGCCGGCATTCATGACAAGCGCGCCGCCTACGGCGCCGGGAATGCCGTGGTAGAAATGGAACCCGCCAATGCCTTCCTCCAGGGCAAATGCGGCGAGGCGCTTGTCAGGGGCGGCAGCACCGGCGTTGATCCCGCCAGTTGCTGTTCTCTCGATCTGACCGAAACCTTTCGCCGAAAGCCTGATGACGAAGCCTGGAATGCCGCCGTCGCGAACCAGAAGGTTCGAGCCAACGCCAACCACGGTCAGCGGTATCTCTTCGGGAACCGCGCGCAGGAACGCCGCAAGATCTTCCTCGTCGGCCGGCTGGAACAGCACCTCGGCCAGCCCACCGGCGCGGAACCAGGTAATCTTGTCCATCTCGGCATTCGGCGTGAGGCGGCCGCGCAGGCCGGCAAGCCGGTCGCCAAGTCTGTCGATCAGGGCCTGGCCGTGCATCATGAGACGGTCCCGCCAAGCTCCTTGGGCAACGCATAGGCCCATTGGGTGATGTTGCCGGCGCCAAGGAAGACGACGAAATCGCCCGGCTTGGCCAGATCGCGGATGATGGGCGCAATCGCCGCCGGACCCTCGATGTAGCGAGCGTCGCGATGGCCGCCGGCGCGGATGCGCGACACCAGCGCGTCCGAACTGACGCCGTCGATCGGCTCTTCGCCGGCCGCGTAGACCGGCGCCACCATCACCGTGTCGGCGTCGTTGAAGCAGGTCGAAAACTCGTTGAATAGGTCATGCAGTCGGGTGAAGCGATGCGGCTGGGCAATGGCGATGACGCGGCCCTTGGTGGCGCTGCGTGCCGCCTTCAGCACCGCCGAGATTTCGACCGGATGGTGGCCGTAATCGTCGAATATTTCGACGCCGTCCCACGAACCGGTGTGGGTGAAGCGGCGCTTGACGCCGGCGAAGGACGACAGGCCCTTCTTGATCGCCTCGGCCGACAGGCCGAGCT
>NZ_RZQG01001264.1:0-1336 GCF_003998635.1 Mesorhizobium sp. M7D.F.Ca.US.004.03.1.1 | reverse complement strand
CCACCGCACCCCGCCCGCCCTCTTTATCTCCCGGCACCCGCGCGCCACTAGCAGCGTCGACATTGCAGCAGCGGCCCCCTCAAGGCTGGCACCGTCCAGGAAAGCCCGAGCCTAAGACCAGGCGCCGCTTCACCTTCCGGACACGTCGGAATTCGCTGTGCTTCCTTGCGCAACAAGACCGGTGCCCATCCGAATTCAGGTAGCGGCCTGCTGAAATTCGGCAGGCAACTTGTCTTGAGATTGGGCAACCGTCAGTTCTGTTCTGGCCCTAGCCACAAATGTATAAATTGACCCAACGTCATGATAGCGAAGACCGTGTCACGGTCGGAATTGAGAGTGTAATTGCATGTCGAGCAGGTTCGTCCGGCCCGTGGTGGTGCAAGTTGGCCGGCATGACCGTGAGCGCATCATATTCGATGTGAACGACGCAGCGACGATCCTGCTGCGGAGTTTCCCTCATCAGACGAACAAGCGAAAACTGGCCATGGCTGCATGTCTTCAGGTTCTGCGAGGCGAAGCTCAGCCGCCGGTAGCGAGACGCGCCTTCGTTGTAGCGGCGTTAGAAGCGAAAATCCTACGCAGCGACTGAGGTCGAAGCGGAACATCGCACCTCTCGACAACGGGCAGGTAGACCGGCAATATTTACCTCGATCGGAGATGGCATATGCGAAATTTGCCGAGCGACATCGATGCTGACGTTGTGATCGAAGTCAGTCGGCTTATCGATGATGCCGAGGATCTCTTGCCTTTGCCGGTGCACGAACTGGTCAAGCGGATTCGTACGATACTGCAGACCCGCCTTTCCGACCAAGCTATCGAAGAACTGGTGGTCGAGATGGCATCGACACGCGGGTTGCCCATGGTCTTCGACAAGCCTGCAGAATAGTCAATTCTTCCACATCTCTTGTGAAAATATCGGCAAAAGCAGGCGGCGAATTGCCATTGTCCTTCGAATGACCGGAGAGAATGGCAGGCCGAGAAACGGCCTTAGGTCAGTCTTCGCCAGCCGGGCTGGCGAATATAAGCCATCGGCTTAACCGCCCTGACCATGGTTCTCAATTCACCGATGAAGTGGCAACGCGATACTGCCCAATTCTGGCTGCGAGATCGCGCAATCACCGCCGGGCCTCGTCACCTCAGTTTACCCGTTTACCCGTTTCTCGCGCGCAAGAAAAAGGCCGGACCAAGGTCCGGCCAGGTATGGAGGTTAAACCTCCAGAGGGGAACGCGCCGGACGAATGGGAGGAAACATCCGACGCACCGCGCATATGGGTCAACAAAGGTGACACTTCAACAACATGCCGGTAGGCCACCAGACCTGTCCTCTTGGTCTGTC
>NZ_RZQG01001263.1:0-1336 GCF_003998635.1 Mesorhizobium sp. M7D.F.Ca.US.004.03.1.1 | reverse complement strand
GCTGGAGACCGATCCCAACAACATGGAGAACTTCAAGAATATGGACCCGAAATGGGTCGACGTGCCATTCGATCCGGGCCGCAAATACACCGTTCCATGGCAATGGGGCACGACCGGCGTGTCGGTCAACAAGTCGGTCTATTCCGGCGACATCAACACGTCCGCGATCTTCCTCGACCCGCCGCCCGAGCTCGTCGGCAAGATCAATGTCGTGCCCGAGATGGGTGACATCATGTTCCTCGCCATCGCCTATGAAGGCGGCCAGTACTGCACGGCCGACAAGGTGGTGCTGAAGAAGGTGCGCGACAAGCTGGTCGAGGCCAAGGCAAAATGGCTGTCCTTCGACTACGGCGCCGTCGATGGCCTGGGCAAGGGCGACATCGCCGCCGGGGTCAACTGGAACGGCATATCGCTGCGCCAGCGGTTGCAGAACGACAAGATCGCCTATGGCTATCCCAAGGAAGGCTATCCGATCTGGATGGACAATGTCGCGGTGCTGAAGGACGCCAAAAACGTCGAAAATGCCAAGCTCTTCCAGAACTTCGTCATGGATCCGCAAAATGCCGCTCTGATCTCGGCCTTTGCCCGCTATGCCAACGGCATCAAGGGCTCGGAAGCCTTCATGCCCGCGGACATGAAAGGGGTGCCGGAAGTCGATGTTCCCGCCGAGTTCGCCGCCAAGGGCCAGTTCATGCAGGCCTGTCCGCCGGATGTGCAGGCGCTCTACACGAAAATCTGGACCGACCTTCAGAAATGACCTGATCCGGGTTCTCCGCGCCGCACACGCGGCGCGGCCACCTCCTGTCTATTCATGCCAAACGCGATCCGCCGATCGCAGGAGACTTCCCATGACCGATCTCGACCTTTGCTACATGCCGGCCAGCGAGGCGCTGCGGCTGTTCAAGGCGAAGAAACTTTCGCCTGTCGACTTGATGCAGGCCACCATCCGCCGCGCCGAGGCCACCAAGCCGACGATCAACTGCTTCACCTTCACACATTTCGATGAGGCGATGGATCTGGCCAGGAAAGCCGAGGCGAAATACGCCAAGGGCGCCCGCACCGGGGCGCTCGAGGGGCTGCCCATCGGCATCAAGGACGAGAGCTATATCAAGGGCAAGCCGACATCGAACGGCTCGCTGCTGTCGAAGGATGCCATCGGTGGTCATACCTCGACGATGAACGAGCGCATCATCAAGGCCGGAGGCATCGTCCATGCCCGCACGGCGACGCCTGAATTCAGCTGCGCCGGCTACACCTGGTCGAAACGCTGGGGCGTGACGCGCAATCCGTGGAACCCGGATTTCACGCCCGGAGGTTCGTCCGGCGGTGCCGCGGC
>NZ_RZQG01001262.1:0-1339 GCF_003998635.1 Mesorhizobium sp. M7D.F.Ca.US.004.03.1.1 | reverse complement strand
TGCTGGTCCGGCGCGGCGTGCAGCGGCTGCTGATGGACATGGGCGCGCATGTGCTGCCCGAGCTGTCGCTGGCCACCGGCCGTCGTGCCGACCTCGTCGCGTTGACCCGGCAGGGCGATATCTGGATCATCGAGATCAAATCCTCGATCGAGGATTTCCGGGTCGACCGCAAATGGCCGGACTACCGGCTGCACTCCGACCGCTTCTTCTTCGCCACCCATCCCGGCGTGCCCTCCGAGATATTTCCCCAGGAGTGCGGCTTCATCCTCTCCGACGGCTACGGCGCCGAAATCCTGCGCGATGCGCCCGAACACCGCATGGCGGCGGCAACGCGCAAGGCGCTGATGCTGCGGATCGCGCGGGCCGGTGCCTCTCGGCTGCTGGCGGCGGAACTTGCCGGCGTGTCGGTGCCAGCGCTGGAGGGTGAGAGCGAGTAGGTTTTCGCCTTACTCCGAGTGGGTTTTCGCCCTACTCTTCGCCCTCTTCCACCTCACCAACCGGCGGCGCCATCAAAAGCACGGCAGCACCCAGGATGGCGGCGATGAAGGAACCGGCGAGGATGCCGACCTTGACCGCGTCCTGCAGCGCCACATCACTGGCGAAGGCCAGCAGGCCGATGAACAGGCTCATGGTGAAGCCGATGCCGCACAGCAGCGAGATGCCGATCATATGCGACCAGCCAGCATTGGCAGGCAGGTCGGCAAGACCGAACCGGATGGCAAGTGCCGAGGAGCCGAACACGCCAACCAGCTTGCCCACCACCAGGCCGGCGGCGACACCCAGCGTCAACGGCTCGATCAGTGCGCCAAAGCTCAGGCCGGCGAGCGACACGCCGGCATTGGCAAAGCCGAAGATCGGAATGACGACAAAGGGCACTATCTTGTGCAAACCGTGCTCGAGCCGATGCAACGGCGAATGGTCGAGGTCGTGGCCAATTCCGGCGGAGCGTTCGAGCGGGATGGTCAGCGCCAGCGCTACGCCGGCAAGCGTGGCATGGACGCCGGATTTCAGCACCAGCACCCACAAGATGACGCCGAGCAAGAGATAGGGAAGCAGCGTCATCACCCGCATGCGATTGAGCACGACGAGCACGGCAATGACGGCGAAGGCGGCACCCAAGTAAGCGAGCGAAAGGCCGCTGGTGTAGAAGATTGCGATGATGATGACGGCGCCGAGGTCGTCGATGATGGCAAGCGCGGTAAGGAAGACCTTCAGCGAAGCCGGCACGCGGCTGCCGAGCAGCGACAGCACGCCGAGCGCGAAAGCGATGTCGGTGGCGGTCGGGATGGCCCAGCCGGACAGTGCCGCCGTATTGTTGCGGTTGATGGCGACATAGACG
>NZ_RZQG01001261.1:0-1341 GCF_003998635.1 Mesorhizobium sp. M7D.F.Ca.US.004.03.1.1 | reverse complement strand
CGTCAAGGCATCCAAGGGCGGCGCCGTTGAGTTCCGCGTCGAGAAAGCCGGCATCGTTCATGCTGGCGTCGGCAAGGTCTCGTTCGACGTCAAGGCCCTGGAAGAGAACATCCGCGCCTTCGCCGACGCCGTGACCAAGGCAAAGCCGGCTGGCGCCAAGGGCAACTACGTCAAGAAGGTGTCGGTCACCTCGACGATGGGCCCGGGCCTCAAGCTCGACGTCGCGACGCTCACAGCGTCCTGATACGAACATTTGGATCGGCCGCTAAAGGGCTGATCCGCAAGTGAATTCCGGGCCTCCGACTTGTCGGCGGCCCGGTACCGGAAGCCGAGAGGTTTCCGGACATCCTGTCCGAGATTGCAGGCGGCCCAGAAGCCTTAATTCGATTTGGGCCTGCATGAGACGGGTGAAGACCGGACAACGGAGCGACTGCTCCAATGAAAGGTTCGAACCGTGTTTGCCTTTTGTCTGCGCATCGCCGGCTTGACTGTCGATGTGGCGAAAGGGGGCAGGATCCTCGAGCGTCGTTCGGGAGGTCCGTTACTGGATGGCCCGGCCGACAAAGGCAACCCGACGCCTGTCCCCGTTAATGGGGCAGGGGTCAACTGGAGATAGGCAGTGGACAGAGCGGAAAAACGCGAACTCGTCACGGGCCTGAACGGTGCGTTCTCGAACGCAGGTTCAGTGGTCGTGGCCCACTACGCCGGTATCACCGTCGCGCAAATGAACGACCTTCGGTCGAAAATGCGCGCCGCCGGTGGCACCGTCAAAGTCGCGAAGAACCGTCTCGCCAAAATCGCTCTTCAGGGCACGGACTCCGCATCGATCATCGAGCTGTTCAAGGGACAGACGCTGATTGCTTATTCGGAGGATCCGATTGCGGCGCCGAAGGTCGCGTCCGATTTCGCCAAGGGAAATGACAAGCTCGTCATTCTCGGCGGCGCAATGGGCACCACCTCGCTCAACGCCGACGGTGTGAAGGCACTCGCCACACTTCCGTCGCTCGATGAGCTGCGCGCCAGGCTGGTTGGCATGATCGCCACGCCGGCAACCCGGATCGCCCAGATCGTCAATGCGCCAGCGGCCTCGGTCGCGCGCGTCATCGGCGCTTACGCCCGGAAGGACGAGGCGGCATGAGGCCGTTCCTCGCTATCACAAACACACGTTCGAACCTTATGAAGGAATACAACAATGGCTGATCTCGCAAAGATCGTAGACGACCTTTCGAAGCTGACCGTCCTCGAGGCGGCCGAGCTGTCGAAGCTTCTGGAAGAAAAGTGGGGCGTTTCCGCCGCTGCTCCGGTGGCTGTTGCCGCCGCTGGCGGTGGTGCGGCCGCTGC
>NZ_RZQG01001260.1:0-1346 GCF_003998635.1 Mesorhizobium sp. M7D.F.Ca.US.004.03.1.1 | reverse complement strand
GTTGACCAGCACTTCGTAGCCGACCGTCTTGACGTTATCGAGCTTGTAGCAGGCAAACGCGGTCATCGCGCCGATCTCGGCCCAGGAGCCGGCATACGGGCCGCAGCTGTAGCGCAGCGTCGCTTCGGCGGCGGTGATCGTGCCGTCCTTGCGGGCGCCGATCTTCACGTCGATCGAGGTGGCGCTGGTCGGGCCCGAGGCGCGGAACACCTCGTCGCGGGTCATCACCAGCTTCACCGGCCGGCCTGCCTTGCGCGACAGCGCCAGCGCCACTGGCTCGGCCCAGACATGGGTCTTGCCGCCAAAACCGCCGCCGATCTCCGACGAGGTGACGCGCAGTTTCGAGGCTTCCATGCCAAGCAGCTGGGCGCAGTGCTGGCGGTAGACGAAATGGCCCTGCGTGCAGACCCAAAGGTCGGCGGTGCCGTCTGAACTGAAATTCGCCACGCAGGCATGCGGCTCGATATAGCCCTGGTGCGTCTGCTCGGTCTTGAAGGAGCGCTCGACGATGAAGTCGGCGTGCCCGAAACCCTGATGGACATCGCCATGGCCAAACTGGCTGCGCTTGGTGACGTTGGAGGGTTTTACCGGCTTTTCCTCAAGCCCCTCGGTGAAGATGGCATCATTGATCAACGGCGCCGTGTGCTTCGCCGCCTCGTCGACATCGGTGACATGCGGCAAAAGCTCGTATTCGACCTCGATGAGCTTCAGCGCCTGCCTGGCCGTGCGGGCGTCGACAGCCGCCACCGCGGCGACCGCGTGGCCGTCATAGAGCGCCTTCGTGCGCGCCATGCAATTGTCGAGCACGTCGTACATGGCGGCATCGCCATCGGTGAGGTCGGGCAGGTCGGCGGCGGTGATCACCGCCTTCACGCCGGGAAGCTTTTCCGCTTTCGACGTGTCGATCTTGATGATCCTGGCGTGGGCGTGCGGGCTGCGCAAAACGCGCCCGACCAGCTGGCCGGCCATGTTGAAGTCCGCGCCGTAGCGGGCGCGGCCCGTCACCTTGTCGATGCCGTCGGGACGGATCGGGCGTGTGCCGACGGATGTGAATTTACGTCCGGAAAAACGTGGATCGAAATTCATCTCAGGCTCCCTTCATCACGATGGCCGCGTCCTGGACGGCGCGCACGATCTTGTCGTAGCCGGTGCAGCGGCAGAGGTTCCCGGCAAGGCCGAAGCGGATTTCCTCCTCGGTCGGGTCGGGGTTCTTGGCCAAAAGGTCCTTGGCTGCGATCAGGAAGCCAGGCGTGCAGATGCCGCATTGCAGCGCTGCATGCTCGAGGAACTTCTGCTGCAGCGGATGCAGCTTGTCGCCCTGCGCCATGCCCTCGATGGTCTCGACG
>NZ_RZQG01000125.1:0-10250 GCF_003998635.1 Mesorhizobium sp. M7D.F.Ca.US.004.03.1.1 | reverse complement strand
GATTCTTTCCGACAGCGCCGTTTCCACCGGGCGTCCCTTGTCGTCGAAGAAGTGGGCGAGCAGCTCGCCGACGCCGCCATCGCGTTTGACCTCATCGATTTCGGAATGTTCGATCATGCCGGTAGCCACCAGCGAGGCTTCCCGCTCGGCGGTGCCTATGCCGACGAACATCAGGTCGGACCGGCCTGCGAGGTCGAAGACATCGCTGATGCCGCGCTGGCCAAGCAGCACCTCACGGTCCTCGGCGGTGTTGGCGACGAAGGGCACGGGCATCACATAGGCCTGCGCGCCGGTCCGCTCGGCCAGTCGATGCATGACGTCGTGCGGGTTGGCTGCGAATTTGCGCGTCACACCGCCAAGCAGCGAGACGAAACGGATATGGGCGGCGGCAGTGCGCGTCAGATATTCGACGCTTGCCGCTAGGGTGCGGCCGTGGCCGACGCCGATCAGCATATCCTCGCCGCGATCGATCTCGCGCTTCAGAAACTGCGCGCCGGCGATGCCAAGCGCCTTCAACGGCAATTCGTCCTGATCGAGATCAGGAACGACCTCGCAGTAATCGAGCCCGTAAGCATCGATCAGCTGCTGCTCGAGGTCGATGCATTCGCCGACGTCGCCGTCGATGATCACCCTGACAAGGCCGTCCTGGGTAGCCCGGGTGATGAGCCGATGCGCCTTGAGGCTGGTCAGGCCGAGCCGCTTGGCCACCTGGGCCTGCGTGAGACCCCCGGCATAGTGAAGCCAGGCCGCGCGCGTGGCGAGGCTGGATTCATGGTCGCGGTTAGCGGTTCCGCCGGATTTCAAGCCATCTCCTCCCTGAGATGATATTATTATCTTTGTGTGCAAAAATTTTCACATCCCTGCATCGCTGTCAATCCCTCGCCGGATTTGGTGCATACGCCCGCGGGGAATTCACAGCTCTCGCCCCTTCCCAAAACGCCGGTCTGCCAGCGTTTCGGCAGGCAACATCGACCTATTAGGAGGCAAGCATGTTATTCGATCATATGATGATGTTAATTTAACGTCAATCTGTGTTATTTCCTGCCGAGACCAGCAGTATTGCACAGCCATTGGCTATCCTATTTTTCATCAACTATTTGTTTTTAATGAATAATATTCGATAGCAGCAAAATCCCAACCCGTCTGTGAGTTGGGCGATTTGCGGATGCGGCGCATCCATGGGCAAACCGATCGGATTGCCTTGGGAAGAGCATCGGCGACGGGGTGATCACCCCAGCCGCATCAGGTTCCGGCCCTCGAGCTCCACGATTGCGGCCTCGACTTCCTCTGCGAAGCGCCCAGCGCTCCAGCCCAGCGCCCGTCCGGCAATCGCGGCAATCTCCTGCAGGTCCCGGCCTGTCAGCGAACCTGATATCGCCAGGGTGCTGCGGCGCATGACGATATCGGCCAGATGTTCGACGAACTCGTTGCGGACGATGTAGTCAATTTCCGACCGGCTGTAGCTCTCTGAATCCGGCAGCCGACCCTCATCACCCGACCCATGCGTGGCGATTTGCGTGGCTCTGGTGCCATATCGCGACAACAGTTCATCGAGACGCCGTTCCTCAGCGCCCGTCTCCGAGTGCACCAGAGCCAGCCAATTTGCTCGCGCTGCGGCATTGGCCGGAAAATCCTTGCCGCCGCCGATCGGCATGGCTTGCGTCGTCACCTTGCGGCTGCGCTGCAGGCGATCGAGCACGGTGTCGGCGACTTCCTCGGCGAAGCCGCGAAAGGTCGTCCATTTGCCGCCGACCAGCGAGATGACCGCGAAGGGTCTGTTCCGGTCCGGCTCGGCGACCGGCGCCGAGTGGTCACGGCTGATTAACCCGGGCAGCGATACATCCGAGGCCGGCAGCGGCCTGATGCCGCTATAGGCATAGACGATCTGGTCGTGCTCGAACGCCATCCCCGGCAGCAGCGTCCGTACGCTGTCGAGCAGGTATTCGACTTCGTCAGGCTCGCAGCGCACCTCGTCGGGATTGTCGGCCTTGATGTCGGTGGAGCCGACCAGCGCCAGGCCGAGATAGTCGTAGACAAGGCAGATACGGCCGTCATCGGCTTCGAAATACAGCATGCGCCCGGCCAGGCTTTTGACCAGTTCGTCATGCTTCAGCAGGATGTGCGAGCCCTTGGTGCCGCCGATCATCTTCGACGGCGCGCCAAGCAGATCGTTGACATCGTCGATCCACGGACCGGCGGCATTGACCACCAGCTTCGGACGCACCGAAAAGGTCGCGCCGTTTTCCGGCTGGAAGGTCAGCACGCCATTGGCGGACTTCACCAGCGTCGTGTAGTTCGCGCTGGCCGAGGCCGGGTTTGCCTGCAGCCCATCGAGGATCAGTTCGAGCACCAGCCTTTCGGGGTGGCTTATCTTGGCGTCGTAATAGGTGCCGGTGGCGACGATCGAGGGGTTGAGCGCCGGCATCTCGCTAAGCGCATGGCGCCGCCCGACCATGCGGTGGCGCGGCATGACCTGGTTTCGCGAGCCATAGAAATCATAGATCATCAAGCCGATCTTGATCAGGATGGCACCGCGGCTGCGCGGTGCGCTGGTCGAGCCGAACAGCGTCCGCAGCGCCGCCAGCATGCCCTTGCTCCAGGAAAAGATCGGGATGATGGTCGGCAGCGGGCTGACATAATGCGGCGCGTTCTTCAAAAGCAAATTGCGTTCGAGCGTCGACTGCGCCACCAGCCCGAACTCACCGGTTTCTAGATATTTCAAGCCACCATGAATGAGCCGCGATGGCGCGGCACTGGTGCCGGAGCCGAAATCCGCCTTGTCGACGATCAGGCAGCTGACGCCTTGCGCGCATAGGTCGCGAAACAGCCCTGCTCCGTTGATGCCGGCGCCAAGAATGACGACGTCGACCTCGCCGGTCCCGGCCATGGCAGCCAAACGCCCGGCGGGATTTTCCGTATGTGTTTCTTCGGCTGGGCTCATGGCACTTTCGTCTTGACGATGCGCAGCTTTACGCCGGCCCGCTCGAGGGCTTGCGCCCGCGCATCGCCCAGGCCTTCGGTCGCCAGCACGACGTCGAAGCTGGTCAGATCGTCGAAGACATGCAGTGCGATCCTGTCGAACTTGGCATGGTCAATCAGAAGGATGCGCTTGACCGACGCCGCCATCATCGCCTGCTTGACCCGCACAACGTTGGGGTCCTGGATGAAGGCCGTGGTTCCGGTGATGGCCGAAGCCGAACAGATCAGCACATTGGCGCGCAGCTGCGCCACGGCGTTCTCGCAAACGATGCCGATATAGGCGTTGTAGGTGTTGTGGTACTGGCCGCCGAGACAGATGAAGTCGAGTTCGTCGACATTGGTCAGCAGCGACGCCGTCGCCACGGAGTTGGTGATGACGGTCAGCGGCTTGACGTCGAGCAGCAATGTCGCGACGGCGTTTGCCGTCGAGGAATCGTCCAGCATCACCACCTGGCCGGCTTCGACATAGTCGAGTGCTGCCCGCGCCAGCGCATCCTTCTCGGCCCGGTTGACCGTCACCCGGTAGCGGAAGGCGCTTTCGTAGAGACCGGAAGGCTGAACCGTCACGGCACCGTGCAGCTTGCGCAGCACGCCCTGCTGCGCCAGCCGGTCGATGTGCCGGTGGATGGTCATGCGCGATACGCCGAAATGCTCGACGAGATCGTCGATGCGCACCTGGCCGAGCTTGATCACATAGTCGGCGATCTCTTCGCGTCGTTCGTCGGCCTTGATCATGCGCCTCCCCCAGTGTCTTGCCGCGCCAGCTTCTCGATCTCCGGCCAATGCGGTTCGAGCGCACCGGCTATGCGGCCATAGAGGGAAAAGCGCTCGTTGAACACAGCACTTGAGGCCGGCACAGGCTCGTATTGGCGCGCCGTCATGCCGACCTGCCTGGCGCCCTGTTGCGGCGTCGCGAAGATGCCGACCGCGGCACCCGCGCAAAGGGCAGCGCCAAAGGCCGCGGCCTCGTCGGTCGAGGTGACGATGACCGGGGCGTTCAGCACATCGGCAAACATCTGGACGAAGGCCGGATTGCGCGAGCCGCCGCCGGTCAGGCGGATTTCGCTGATAGCAAAGCCCTCGCGCAAGGCTTCGACATGGGTGCGATGATTGAAAGCAATGCCCTCCAGAACCGCCTTCAGCATATCGCCGCGATTGTGCCAGCCATGCAGGCCGACAAAGCTGCCGCTGGCGACATCGCCAAAGGGGGAGCCGAACAGATAGGGGTGAAACAGGATGGTTGAGGACTTCTTCAGCGCCGCGTCGATCTCCGCCGCCAGCAAGTTGTGAATGGAGCCTCCATCGGCACCTGTCTTGTCCTGCTCCGAGCGGCAGAACGTGTCGAGAAACCAGTCGTAGTTTGCGGTCGAGGCGGGCGAGATCGCCATGTTGTTCCAGCGGCCAGCGTCGATGGCGTTGCGGCAAAGCCAACGCGGATCGACGCGTGGTTCCGTGGAGACGACTTCGTTGATGGAATAGGTCCCGGCGACGATGGCAAGCACGCCCTCCTCGTGACCGCCCATGCCAAGCGCCGAGGCGGTCACGTCATGCAGTCCGCACGCCACCGGTGTTCCCTTGCGAAGGCCGGTCATTTCGGCGGCTTCGGCAGTGACATGCCCGACGATCTCGGCAGAGTGCGCCATCAGCGGCAGCGCATCGAAAAGATCGTCCAGTCCGAAGATGCGCATCGCGTCCGGCGCGAAGGCTTGCGTGCGGAAATCCGTGAATGAGGTGCTGGCCTCGGTACGGTCGGTGCCGATCGTGCCCGACAGGCAAAAGCGCAGCCAGTCCTTGCAGGCCAGTATATGCCCGATGCGCCCATAGCGGTCGGGTTGGTTCTTCCTGATCCAGGCCAGCAGCGCCGATGGCGCCGAGACATGCGGCGCCTGGCCGGTGCGCGCCAACGCGTCTTCGAAGACCCGGTCCGCCGACCATCGTTCGACAATCTCGCCGGCGCGGCTGTCGAGCGAAAGAATCCCGGGGCCTACCGGCCGACGATCCTTGTCGAGCAAATAGAGACCGTCGCCATGCGCGGTTGCCGCCACCGCTCTGATGTCGCCTGCCAGGCGGCCGGACAGGGCGATCGCCTCCTTGATTGCGTCGGCGGTCGCTTGCCAGAGGCCGGCCATGTCGCGCTCCACCCAGCGCGCATAGGGCATCGACTGCGGAACCCGTCGACGCGCCACGGACAACTGCGTGCCATCGGCATCGAAGATCACCGCCTTGGTGACTGTGAGACCGTTATCGATTCCGAGCAGACTGGGCATGGTCACCGCCTCTTTCAACAACTGGCGATGCGCACTGCAAGGCAATCCTGCAGGCTGGGGCAAGGGTGACAGACATAGCGACGGTCGACGAGCAACGGTGATACAAAAGCAGTGGTACCTTGCGGATCAAACGAACCATATCTCGCTGTTAATTTAACGTCAATATGTGCGACAATGATATTGATGCCAGCCGATATCTGACATCTTCAGCGTCGATATATCGCAAAACTAACTGATTTTGTTCAATTTTTTTCCGCCGAAATATCCCACCTAGATCGTTAAAATCGGCCGACTAGCGCCGTAGATCGGCTTGGTTCGCCGAGAAGTCCACCTCCTGGGCAGTGCGCCTCGGGCTGGGAGGCAAGAAGACGCTGCGCACCCTGGCAAGCCTCGGTTGCCGATGCTTCATCAACATTCGCCTGAAGCTACTCGAAGGAATAGGTGAAGCCCTCCTTGGAGGCGCCGACCGTCACCTTCGTCATCTTTTCGCCCTCGAGCGACCGGTTCAGCACGCCGCGGCTCAATTCCGGCAGAAGCGTGTTGGTCAGGATCGCATCGATCATCCGTCCGCCGGATTCGATCTCGGTGCAGCGGGCCTTGACCAAGTCCATGACGCCATCGCCGATCACCAATTCCGCGTCGTTGGTCGCACGCAGCCGCCGAGCGATCTTGGCAAACTGGTGGCGGGTGATCGCTTCGATCATCGAATCCGAGAGCGGGTAATAAGGAATGGTCACCACCCGGCCGAGGAAGGCCGCGGGGAAGACCTTCAGCAACGGGCTGCGCAGCGCGGTGTCCAGATCGTCGAGCCCTGCCCGCAGCGTGCCATTTCTGGTCCGATCCATGATGACTTCGGAGCCGACATTCGAGGTGAGCAGGATCAGCGTGTTCTTGAAATCGATGCGCCGGCCCTCGCTGTCGTCCATCATCCCCTTGTCGAAGACTTGGAAGAAGATCTCGTGCACGTCAGGATGCGCCTTCTCGACCTCGTCGAGCAGGATCACCGAATAAGGCTTGCGACGGACCGCCTCGGTCAGGATGCCGCCCTTGCCGTAGCCGACATATCCGGGCGGCGCCCCCTTCAAGGTAGAGACCGTGTGCGCCTCCTGGAACTCGGACATGTTGATCGAGATCAGGTTCTGCTCGCCGCCGTAGAGCGTCTCGGCCAGGGCCAATGCGGTTTCGGTCTTGCCGACGCCCGAGGGGCCGCAAAGCAGGAACACGCCCACCGGCTTTTCCGGCGCACCGAGCCCGGCGCGGCTGGTCTGCACACGCCTGGCGATCATCTCCATGGCGTGGTCCTGGCCGACCACGCGTTCGGACAGAGTGCTGGCCAGCCGCAGCGCCTTTTCGGTCTGGCTCGACAGCATCCGCCCCGTCGGGATGCCGGTCCAGTCCTGAACGACCGCCGCCACGGCGTTGCGGTCGACCGACGGCAGGATCAGCGGCGTCTCGCCTTGTGCCTCGGCCAGCTCGGCCATCAGTTCGCGCAACCGGGCGAGATCGGCGGCTGGATCGGGTGGAGGGGCATCGGCCGCCGCCGGTGTCTCCAGGTCGATCTTGGCCGTCTTGGTTTTGGTCTTGGGCGGTTTGGTCTTGGGCGTTTCGCTCTTGGGTGGCTGAGTCTCAGCCGCGCCCACGCCTGCCGTTTCGCCATTGGTCTCCGGCGTCTCCACCGCATCGAGCGGGACACCTTCGCCGCGTAGCCTAGCGCGCAATTCGAGTATTTCGGCAACAAGCGCCTTTTCCCGGTCCCAACGCTCCTGCGCGGCGGCCAGCGTGACTTCGGTTTCGGCTAACCCGGAGTCGACCCGTGCCTGCCGGTCGTTCACCTCGATGCCGATCGCAGCCTCGCGACCGATAATGCCGCGCTCGACCTCCAGCGCCTGGCGGCGACGCATGATATCTTCGACTTCGGCCGGCGTGGCGTGCTGCGATATGGCGACACGGGCGCAGGCGGTGTCGAGAAGGCTCACTGCCTTGTCAGGCAGTTGCCGCGCCGGGATGTAGCGATGCGAGAGGCCGACCGCCGCCTCGATCGCCTCATCCAGGATCTGCACCTTGTGGTGCTGCTCCAGAACGCCGGCCACACCCCGCAACATGAGAACGGCCACCGCTTCCGATGGCTCGTCGATCTTGACCACCTGGAAGCGGCGGGTCAGCGCCGGATCTTTCTCGATGTGCTGCTTGTACTCGGCCCAGGTCGTTGCCGCGATGGTGCGAAGTTCGCCGCGCGCCAGCGCCGGCTTCAGCAGATTGGCCGCGTCGCCGGTTCCAGCCGCGCCGCCTGCGCCAATCAAGGTGTGGGCCTCATCGATGAACAGGATGACCGGCGTTTCGGAAGACTGTACCTCATCGATGACCGCCTTCAGCCGTTTTTCGAACTCGCCCTTTACGCTTGCTCCCGCCTGCATCAATCCGACATCGAGCATGCGCACACTGACGCCCTGCAGTGTGGGCGGCACGTCATCCGCAGCAATGCGCAAGGCAAAGCCCTCGACGACCGCGGTCTTGCCGACCCCGGCCTCACCGGTCAGGATCGGGTTGTTTTGCCGGCGTCGCATCAGGATATCGACGATTTGCCTGATCTCCGGATCGCGGCCGACGACCGGATCGATCTTGCCGTCCCGGGCGCGCTGGGTCAGGTCGGTGGCGTATTTCGCCAGCGCCGAATCCCCGCCCGGAGCCCGCTTCGGCGTTTCGGCTGCCGGAACCGCTATGCCCGCGCCGGCTTCGAGTGAGCCCTCCATCACATCGGCGAACCGCGCGATGACCGCGGCGGCGTCGATCTTGTCGAACTCGCCGCTGATCTTCGACAGCAGGCCTTCCAGCACCGGCGTCTTCAGGCAGGCGAGGAGAATATGGGCGCTGCGGACTTCCTCGACGCCGAACTCAAGCGTTGCCAGGTTCCAGGCTTCCTGGATGGCGTGGAAGATATGGTCGGAAAATTCCTCGATCGACGTTGCGCCGTAAGGCAACTTGTCGACGGCGCGGGTCATATCGGCCGTGAGCCGGCTCGCATCCACGCCCGCATCGGCGATTATCATTTGCACATCCGAACGGTCGGAAAGCACCAGTTGCTCGATGAAGTGGACGAGTTCGACGTAAGGATTGCCGCGCAGTTTGGCGGTGTCGGCGGCAGCCTTGAAGGCGCGGACACCCACAGGATTGAGCTTGCCGACCAGTTCCTTGCGTTTGAAGGTCTGCGATGACCGGCGCTGTTCCATCGAACGTGCTCCTGCAATCTGCCAGTCGATAACCTGCCACATAAGCCGTCACTTGACAAAGCGCGTGGTGGACAGCGCCCCTTCCAATTGTGGAGAGTGCCGCACCATCGGATGCAAACAACCACGGAATTGTCCGCCTCCGTGTAATGCATTTCACATACAGGGTCGGCAATCTGGCCAAGGGTTTCGGCACCCAAGACGCGGCCTGGTCAGCTTTCGTTAATTTTTTGAGCAGTGCTTGAATTGTGGTAAAGTACAACCGTGTGATACCGTAGGGTCACGTACGGTTTGAGGGCCGATCGCTGGGGGTTGGTGTGATTGATGTCGCACTCTGGCTTGCTCCGCTCGACGGTGAAAATCCGTCAGGGGAGGATTTGCGCAACGACCCGGCTTTTCATGAGCTGGAGCGCCTGACGGAACCCGAGATCAAGGTCGTCCACGACGGCCAAAACAAACCCGCCTCGCAAAGCACCATTCCGGTCGACTGGCCTGCGGTTCTGGCCAAGGCGGAGGAATTGCGCGCGCATGGCCGGGACCTGCGCCTGCTCGTCGTCGTCACGCGCGCGCTGGCCAATGAAGAAGGACTGGCCGGGCTCGCGCAGGGGCTGACACTCATTGCGCAGACCTTCGACCAGCATTGGGAAACCATGCATCCGGCACTGCGGCCCAACGCTTCGCCACGCGATGCCGCCTTGCGCCGTATCAACGCGCTGCTCGACCTCCAGAATGGTCAGGAGGGGTTGTTGGCGAACCTGCGGCAAATGACGTTCTTTGCGCCGCGTGCAATCGGCCCGATTCAGGGCAAGGATTTGGAAAAGGGTGCGCTCGACGACCGTGTCATGCTCCAGGAAGCCGCCTCGGGATTGAATGCGGCAGAAAAGGCCGCACTGGTCAGTGCGCACGGACAATTGTTGAACCGGGTGCGTGCCGGATGTGCGGCACAGATGGATCAAGCCAACGCAGAGATGGTCTTGCTCGTCGCCGACGCAAGGGCAGCGATCGCGGCCCTTGATGCGGTCGAGACCGCTCTCAACGCGCGGCTCGAGGGTGGTGCTGCTCCTGTTCCGGAATTGAAACGGTTTCTGCAGCGTCTGCTGACGACCCTCGAACGAAATTCGAAAGCCGGCGCCGTGGCGAATGGCGCGGCCAAGCCGCTCACGCCGGCAGAACCGGCAACGCCTGCTCGAAACGGTCATGGAGCCGATACTATGGCAAGTGCGGCAAGCTACACGGACTCGAGCACGGGACTTCCCGACCGGATTTCCTCACGCGACGACGTGGTGAAATGCCTCGACCTCGTCGTCGCCTTCTATGACCGCACCGAACCGTCGAGCCCAATACCGCACCTGGCGCGGCGTGTGCGCCGGATGGTGCATATGGATTTCGTTGAACTGATGGAAGATCTCGCCCCGTCGGGTCTGAAGGAATTCCGACTCCTTGCCGGTGTTCCCGATGCCAAGAAGACGGCTCAGAAGGATGAAAGGTAATAACACATGCCAGCCGAAAGCAAAGCGAAGGTCATCGAACGAAACCGCGCGCCGCGGGTGCAGATCGCCTACGATGTGGAAACCTACGGTAGCCCGACGACGATCGAACTGCCGTTCGTCATGGGTGTGATGGCCGACCTTTCCGGTGCTTCGCAGACCAAGGAAGCGTCAAAGTCGGTGCTGGACCGCTCCTTTGTTGAGACCGACGCGAACCGCTTCCCCAAGTTCATGGAGGCGCTCGGACCGCGGGTAAAGGCCCGCGTGAAGAATACGCTGCCGCAGGCTGAGGG
>NZ_RZQG01001259.1:0-1346 GCF_003998635.1 Mesorhizobium sp. M7D.F.Ca.US.004.03.1.1 | reverse complement strand
CCCGCCGACAGCGCCAAGAAGTCCCGACGCCTCATGGAAAAGTCTCCAAAAGTGGCCTTTGCCACCCAAAACCAAGCACTTCAATTCGATTGCACCGCCTCCCAAAACGAGTCAATGGCCCTCAGGAAGCGCCCGTCCGGGCAGCAAATTTGTGGCAGGCGAGCAACAGTTTTGCGGGCGCCAGGCGCCTTTTTAGGCAATTCCTGTCGGCAGTCGCTGCGCTGCAGGTACAACTTCAGGGCACTGCGAAAAAATTAGCAAGGGCTGTTTTGCTTGACTCGGCCGTCAAAAACAGGCAGCAAAACTGCGTCGGAAGGGCGACAACACCACTTTCCTGGCTGTGGACGAAGCCTGATTTGGCCCAAATCCACATCTCGTCGTTGGTTTTGAGAGGGATTGATTAACCAACTTTGTCCATATTTTGAAGCAATCGGCAACCAACGACAGGCGCGGCAAACGCGTCGGGGACCACCTGGGATCACTCGCAGAATGGTCGTCGCGGCTCACAAGGCCACGTACGGGGGAAACCGATTGGAGCGAGATTGGTTGCATGGCGTTGTCGAGTAAACAAAAAATAATCCGGGACCAGCGTGAAGGCGGCGAGTTCGTCGATGCCCCGCGTTCCCCTTCCTTCAATACTGGCCGGGTCGTCCGCTGGATCGCATTGCCTTGCGCCAGCACCGCCATCGGCCTGTGGCTGATCGGCACCATGGCCGGCCTCAGCTCCGTCGGCGCCTCGCTGTCGGCGACCTCGGGTAGCCTGCCGCAGACGCTGTCGATGTCGGGATCGCTCGCCCTTGTCGATCCGCTGAAACAGCATTTCTTGAAAGCACCCTTCGTGCTGGCCAATGCCCATGGCGGCGCTCAGGCGCTGCATGACCAGGCCGTGCAATGCGGCGCCAGCTGCTTCAAACCAGCTGAGGTGAGTCCCCTGGCGGAGAAATCCGAGCGCCTTGTGGCGAAGGCAAAACCCGTACCCACCGTTGCAAAATCGAAATCGCAGGAACGCTTCGAACGCATGGAAGCGTCGTTGTCGCCGATGAAGCTCGCCGCTGTCTTCGCGAGTGCCGGCAAGCCTGCCCCGGCAGCCAACACACCCGCACTTCCGGTCATTTCTAGTGTCGCGCCGCAAATTGCCGAGGCGTCGCTGGTGCCATCCGTCCAGGTCATGGCCAGCCTGTCGGATGACATGCCGGCTCCGGCGGCGGAACGCTTCGCCCGGCTGGATACCGGCTCAGTGGTCGTGCAGACCGCGCCGCAACCGACGGGCTTTGCCCAGTCGGAGACGCCAGATAATTCGCAGCTGGCGCTTGCCCTCGTGGAGTCGCTGCCGGTCGACGACGAGG
>NZ_RZQG01001258.1:0-1353 GCF_003998635.1 Mesorhizobium sp. M7D.F.Ca.US.004.03.1.1 | reverse complement strand
AAGTGCCTACGCCTTTGCACCACCGCAACGGATCAGAGCCAGCACGCCGGCGCCGGTGAAAATCTCGTTCAATCCTGGCGATGGCGGCACGTTCTCGGGCGGCTCGCCTTATATCTGCAGCCCTAGCGGGTTTGGCCAGCGCGCGAGCTGCCGGCCCCGTTCTCTCTGATCTGTCGAGCGGCGATGGATGCTGCCGCCTCGGTTGGCGGCAGTTTCATTGGTTTCGTCTTCAGCCCAAAAAACGGGGCAGCCGTCCTGACGATCGTGTCGATGTCGGAAAGCTCCGGCACGAAGCCAAGTTGTTCGCGTGCGCTTCCGGGATCGGCGTAGAGCTCTGCTGGATCTCCCGGGCGCCGGCTCCTGAAGACGGCCGGAACCGATCTTGACGTCATTCGGCTGACCGCCTGGACAATCTCCTTGATGGACACCCCCCGCCCGGTACCGAGGTTGACAGCCAGGCTTTGTCCGCCGCGCTCGAGATGCATGAGGGCTTTCAGATGGGCGCGGGCCAGATCGCTGACATGGATATAATCCCTTACGCAGGTGCCGTCCGACGTGTCGTAGTCCGTGCCGAAAACCTCGATCTCGTCTATGATGCCTGATGCGGCCATGAGCACCCTGGGGACCAGATGCGTTTCCGGCGAATGCCACTCACCGAGCTCGCCGTCGGGATCGGCGCCACAAGCGTTGAAATAGCGCAGGATCGCGAATTTCATTCCGTATGCGGATGCATAGTCGCCGATGATCTGTTCGCCCATCAGCTTGGTGCGCCCGTAAGGGCTGATCGGATTCTGCGAGGAGGTTTCGCGAACGGGCAACGCTTCCGGCACGCCGTAGGTTGCGCAGCTGCTGGAGAAGATGATGTTCTCGATGGAACAAGCGCGCGCCGCATCGAGCACCGCGATGGTGCCTGTTACATTGGTCGAATAGTATTCGGCCGGTTCGCGAACGGACTCGCCGACATAGGCCAGCGCCGCAAAGTGGATCACTGCCGTCGGCCGGTACGTTTCCATCGCCCCCCGCAGTGCATCCCGATCCCGGATATCGCCAACGACAAGCGGACCCCAGGCAACGGACTTCGTGTTGCCGCGGCTCAGATTGTCGAAAACCACCGGCATATAACCGGCCGCGGCCAGCAGCTTGCAGGTGTGGCTGCCGATGAAGCCGGCCCCACCCGTCACCAGGATTGCCGCACGGGTCATGAAGCCGCGGCTCCTTTGGCCATGTGACTTCCGTAGAGCAGGGTGTCAAAATACTCGACGGTACGCGCGAGCCCCTGGCTCAAGCTGATTTTCGGCTCCCAACCGAGATTGGCCCTGGCAAAGGAGATGTCCGGCTTGCGCTGTCTGGGAT
>NZ_RZQG01001257.1:0-1355 GCF_003998635.1 Mesorhizobium sp. M7D.F.Ca.US.004.03.1.1 | reverse complement strand
CAGCACGACTTCGCCGCGCGTGTTGCCGACCTCGACACGATCGCCGTCGGCCAGCCCAAGTGCTGCGGCATCATCGGGGTGCAGCAAGAGTTCCGGCCGGCCTTCCTTGGCCTTGGACACCGGTGTTTCCGAGAATGTCGAATTGAGAAAATTGCGTGCCGGCGATGTTGTCAGCCGGAACGGATGCGCCTCGTCGGCGACCTCGATCAGGTCGACATGGTCGGGGAATTCCGGCAGCCGCGCCACCGGCCCGAACAGGCCCATGCTTTTCGGCGGCCGGTTGGGCGCCGCCTGCCCGGTCCAGTCGGCGCGAAAGTGGAATTTTCCATCCGCATGGCCAAATCCCCTAGTGAAATGCGCGGTGTCGAAATCCGGCTGCAGGTCGATCCACTTGTCTTCCTTCAAGCTGTCGAAGCTGCCCAGCCCGCGCTTGCCCAGGATGATGTCGATATGCTGCTGCTCGGTCAGGCCGAAGCCCGGACGGTCGGCGACGCCGAGCCGCTCAGCCAATTGCTCGATGACGAAATGGTTGGTGCGCGGCCCTTCCGGCGGCTCGATCAGCTTGGGGCCAAGCGTGATGTGCTGGTTGCCGCCGCCCTTGTAGACGTCGTCATGTTCCAGGAACATCGTCGCCGGCAGCACGACATCGGCGAGCTTGGCCGTGTCGGTCATGAACTGCTCGTGCACGCAAGTGAACAGATCCTGGCGCAGGAAGCCCTGCGTCACCAGCCGCTGCTCCGGTGCGACATTCACCGGGTTGGTGTTCTGGATCAGCATCGCCGTTACAAGCGGGCCGCCATAAAGCGCGTCGCTGGCACCGGTCAGCACCGGGCCGATGCGCGAATGGTCGAGATAGCGGATCGAGGGATCGCGCATCTTCGTGCCTTCCAGCACATCCTGGTTGAGCTTGAAGATGCCGGAATTGGAGTGGAAGGCGCCGCCGCCCTCATATTGCCAGCAGCCGGTGACCGCGGCGATGCAAGATGCGGCATGCATGTTGACGGCGCCATTGCGCTGGCGCGCGAAGCCATAGCCGAGCCGGAAATAGGTTTTCCTGGTCGTGCCGACGAGCCGGGCGAAGGCCTCGATCTCGGCGACCGTCAAGCCGGTGATCTCGGCCGCCCATTCGGGGGTTCGGGTCTGAAGATGCGCTTCCAGCCCCTTCGGGTCGTCGGTGTATTTTTCGAGATAGGCGCGATCGGCCATCCCTTCGCGAAACAGCACATGCATAGCCGCACAGGCCAGCGCGCCATCGGTACCCGGCTTCAGCACAAGGCCGAGATCGGCCTGCTTCATCGTCGCGTTTTCGTAAACGTCGATGACGACGATCTTGGCGCCGCGCTCCTTGCGCGCCT
>NZ_RZQG01001256.1:0-1359 GCF_003998635.1 Mesorhizobium sp. M7D.F.Ca.US.004.03.1.1 | reverse complement strand
CGCCAGCGACGGCAGTAATGTCGACCAGAAGGCCACCGACAGGCGGCTGAGATAGGACGGGTCTTCATTGGTGGGGTCGGCCTCGAACACGCGCCCGAACAGGCGCCTGCCGCCAACCAGCAGCACCAGTGCCAGCCCGAGCGCCACGAAGGTTGCCGCCAGGATAGCCTGGAACTTGAACTTGAAGGCGAAGCTCAGCCAGGACGACACCGCCTTGTAGAAATTGCCGAATTCATCCCTGGCGTCGGAGAACACCTGCGGGCTCAGTGCATCGGACAGCACGTAGCGCTTGGTCAAAAGGTTACGGAACAGCTCGCTGCGCATGTTGCCGATCTTGTCGATCAGCCCGCTGATGCGGATAGAGAGCGTTTGCGCCACGGCGATGACCGAGTTGATTTCCGCCTTTTCCGACACCAGCGCCTGGCGTTCGCCGCTGACGATGTCAGGCTCCGGCGGCTGGCCGGCGGCGGGCGCAGCGCCAAGCTGCTCGAGCCGGCTGTTGATCTCGCCAAGGCGTGTGCGGAAGGCCAGCGCGCTGTTCAGCGATTGGTGTGACAGTTCCTCCAACTGCAAGCGGATATCGACGAGGCTGCCGTCGTCCTCGGCGTCCTGCTGGATCTGCTTCTCGAAATTGTCGGTCTTGGTCGTCAGGCTCTGCAGGATCTTCTGCTGGTCGGCGACCAGTCCGGCAGGCGCCTGGCCAAGCCCTTGTGCCACCGCATCGAACGACGGCGGCGCCGATACGACAAGCGTGAGGATCAAAATGAGACGAAGCAATCGGAAAAGCATGACTTGTTGGCGACTCATGGACGGCAAAGGCAATTTGAAAGCCTGTCCTTGATAAAGACGGCCATATCATGGGGCAAGCCGTCGCATCGATCACTCACCCCGGCCTGATCGGCGGCTCATCCGATCATTGTCCCTGTTGATCCCTGAGCAATGCGTCGGCCAGTCGAAAGGCAATGGCGCAATATTGGCTTTGCGGATGCGGCCTGCTCTATAGTCTGCCGCATCGCCCGAACCGGATGACATCAATGGCAGAGTACTCGGCCTTTTCGCTGCTCGCGAACGCGCTCAAGGGAAACAAGGACTGGAAACCAGCCTGGCGCAAGCCGGATCCGAAGGCGTCCTATGATGTCATCATTATCGGCGGCGGCGGCCACGGTCTGGCCACCGCCTACTATCTCGCCAAGGAACATGGCATCACCAATGTCGCGGTTGTGGAAAAGGGCTGGCTCGGCTCCGGCAATGTCGGCCGCAACACCACGGCCGTGCGCTCGAACTATCTGCTGCCGGCCAACACCCGCTTCTACGAACATTCGATGAAACTGTGGGAGAACCTGTCGCACGAGCTCAACT
>NZ_RZQG01001255.1:0-1367 GCF_003998635.1 Mesorhizobium sp. M7D.F.Ca.US.004.03.1.1 | reverse complement strand
TGTCTGACACAGAACGAGCACTGGCAGGCGCGAACTTCGATTTGCGAGGGGTCGAGCTCGGTTGAAAATCCAAGGCGAATGTTGCTGCAATGGCATCCGCCAGTATGCACGGTCATCGTATCTGCCTTGTCGTGTCGGCGATGATCGCCTTCAGGCAGAGTACTTTTTCGGGGCAGGTTTGGAATGGGGTTTCGAAGGCGCCGGTGCTGTTTTACCTGGCAAACGTGGCGTGGAACCGGCGCTTTGCCTCGGCTTTTACGGAGCCGATTTTCCGCGCCGCAAATGCTCGTCCAGGCGCGGCATGATCTCGACGAAGTTGCACGGCATGTGTCGGTAGTCGAGCTGCGCCTTCAGGATGCCGTCCCACGCGTCCTTGCAGGCGCCTGGCGAACCCGGCAGCACGAAGACGAAGGTGGCGTTGACGACGCCGCCGGTCGCCCGGCTCTGGATCGTCGAGGTGCCGATCTTGTCGTAGGAGATGCGGTGGAACACCTCCGAAAAGCCGTCCATGCGCTTTTCGAAGATCGGCTCCAGCGCGTCCGGCGTCACGTCACGGCCGGTGAAGCCGGTGCCGCCGGTGGTGATCACGACATCGATATCCTTGTCCCGTGACCACGCCAGAACCGTGTCGCGGATTTTCTCGCGATCGTCGGTGACGATATCGCGGGCAGCCAGGATATGGCCGGCCTCGGTGATGCGGTCGGCCAGCGTCTGGCCGGATTTGTCGTCGGCGAGGCTGCGTGTGTCCGAAACGGTCAGCACCGCTATGCGCACGGGAACGAAGGAACGGCTCTCGTCAATTCTGGCCATCAGCGCCCTCTGATGCGATGCTGCGCGTCGCGGCGACGAACCAGTCGGGCTGGCGGCCGCGGATCTCGGCAGCGGCCCGCTTGGCGACATTGCCGGTCTCGAACAGGCCGAAGCAGGTGGCGCCGGACCCCGACATCCGTGAAAAACCCGATCCAGCCTTGTTCAGCCACGAAAGCGCCCTGCCGATGGCGGGCTGCATCGCCAGCGCTGCGGGCTCGAGATCGTTGCGGGTGATCTCCAGCCAGTTGCGCAGGCTGTGAAAATCGATGCTGCGCGGCAGCGGCGGCAGTGCTGCGTTGTCGCGATGGGCAAGCGCTGCAAACACCTCGGCCGTCGAGACCGGCGTGCCTGGATTGACCAGCACCAATCCAAGCGTCGAAAAATCCGGCACCATCGACAGCTCGTCCCCAATGCCGCGCGCGACCAGAGGCCTGGCCGCCAGGCACATCGGCACATCGGCGCCAAGCGAGAGGCCGATCCGCGCCAGCTCGGCGCCATCGATGTCCAGGGCCCATGTCTCCACCAGTCCGCGCAGCACGGTCGCCGCGTCGCTCGAA
>NZ_RZQG01001254.1:0-1368 GCF_003998635.1 Mesorhizobium sp. M7D.F.Ca.US.004.03.1.1 | reverse complement strand
CCCGACTATGCCGCCGGCATTGGCACAGCCTATGGGCCAGCCGGTCCGGTTACATATGCCAGAGGGCTAAAGGACGGAGCCACGCTTGCGCGGCTCCGTCCAAGGGTCAGGTGATGGATCAGGCGGCCGCGGGCCTGCGTCCGGCGGCGGTGGCCAGTTCGCGGATGCCTGGCTCGATGTGCTGCAGCGCGATCGACGAGATGCCCAGCCGCATGAAACGCGAAGGTTTTTCAGTGCGATCGAAGAAACGGTCGCCCGGTTCGATGATGACGCTGCGCGAGGCTGCTGCCTCGGCCAACCCGCGCGCATCGGTGCCGCGCGGTCCCTCGAGCCACAGCGATGTGCCGCCGGCCGAATCGGTCGAACGCCACTCCGGCAGAAAGGCGGAAATCGCATGGACCAGCCGCTTGCGCCGCTCGTCGAAGGCCGACGACAGCCGCCGCACCAGTGCCTCGTGATGGCCAAGCGACAGGAACAGCGCGACGGCGCGCTGGTTGTTGGCCGGCGGATGACGCAGCATGAAGCGGCGCAGTGCCCTGAGTTCGGAGATCAGGCCAGCCGAAGCGACGATATAGCCGAGCCGCAGGCCGGGAGCCAGCGTCTTCGACATCGAGCCGACATAGACGACGCGGCCGGAACGATCGAGGCTCTTCAACGCCTGCTGCGGTGCTTCGTCGAGAAGCTGGCTGTCATAGCCGTCCTCGATGATGATCTGGTTGTAGCGGTTGGCTCGCGCCAGAAGATCCTGCCGCCGTTCCGCCGACAGTGGCACCATGGTTGGGCAATGGTGGCTGGGCGTGACGAAGACGAAACCGGAATCATTGGCAATAGAAGCGGTTACGATGCCGGACTGGTCGACCGGCACCGGCTGTATCTCGGCCCCCGCAAGGCGGAAGATCGAACGGGCGTCGGGGTAGCCGGGGTCCTCCATCGCCACCTTCGAGCCCTTGGCCATCAGCAGCGTCGCCAGCATATAGAGCGCGTTCTGGGCGCCCAGCGTGACGATGATCTCGTCGGGATTGGCGAAGATGCCGCGCCGCGGCAGGAGCCGCGCCTGGATCTGCTCGATCAGCAGCGGATCGTCGCGGTCGACCATGTCGGACGCCCAGTTGCGGATCTCGAGCACGGCAAGCGCCATGCGGTTGCACTCGCGCCACTCGGCGGTCGGGAACAGCGCCGGATCGAACTGGCCGTAGACGAAGGGGTAGGACGACTTGATCCAGTTCTCATGCTTTGCCGGCGGCGGCATGTCGCTGGCGGCGATCTTGCGGCGTGCCTTCCAGTCGATCTCGTTGGCCTGGTCGGGTGCCTTCTGGTGCGGCTTGGCCGGCGTCGCCAGCACATCGGGATTGACGAAATGGCCACGCC
>NZ_RZQG01001253.1:0-1378 GCF_003998635.1 Mesorhizobium sp. M7D.F.Ca.US.004.03.1.1 | reverse complement strand
ATCCTGGGCGAAGCGCCGCACCATGTCGCGCAGCGCCTCGATCTCCTCGTCATGCCCGAAGCTGAGCGTGTTCGTGTACATGCTATCCTCCCTGCGCATGACCCCGAAAATCGCCTTTGATTTTCGGAAAGGGATCATGCGCGAAATCAAAATGCTACAGCGTCCTTTGCGCGTCCGAAGGGACGCGCGGCGCTGTAGGCGTCGATCTTCGCGCCGACGAGCCGCATTGTCATTGAAAGATATGTCGTGGTCACTTCAGCGATCGACAGTCGTTCGCCCGGCCGAAACCAGACGATGACGCCGGTCATCATCTGGATCAGCGCCATCGCCGTCAGCCCGGTGTCGTCGATGCTGAAGACGCCCGTCTCGGCACCATCGCGCAGGATGGCGCGCAGCTCCTTTTCGTAAGCTGTGCGCATGCGCAGGATCTGCGTCAGCCGTTCGGGCGACAGGCTGCGCAATTCCATGTTCGACACATGCGTGGCGTGCCGACGCTCGATATGAAAAGCAATGTGGTTTTCGACATAGGCGGAGAGCCGCTGCACGGGATCCGCACTGACAGGGCGGGCTGCTTCCCACGCTTCGGTCAGACCTTCCATGTGCTCGCGCATCAGCGTGAACAGAAGCTCTTCCTTGGTTGGGAAATAGCGGTAGAGCGCGGCTGCCTGCACTCCGACTTCGCTGGCCAACTGACGCATCGACATCGCTTCGTAACCAAGGCGCGCGATGAGGTTGACCGCCGCCTCACGGATGGTCGCTTCGGTCTTTTCGCCATCGGATCCGGTGGTGCGTGCCATGTCAGTCCTGTTGCGAGGCACTAATAAAACAAACGTTCAATTAATTCAAGGGGCGTCCAAACCAAATCCGCCTTTATGCTACGATCCTGAACCCAACAAAGGCGTTTTCGGCCGCCAACTCCTCGACGTCGACTCTGGAAACCGAAGCCCCGGACGGCCCTTCCCAGAGGCGCTCGATCATTGTCGAGACCGCTTCATCGACGCCTGCAATTTGGGCCGCTACTGCCCCATCCGCTTCATTGCGAACCCAGCCCGCAAGACCAAGGCCTGTGGCCTCGCCCCGAGCCCAGATTCTGAAGCCGACGCCTTGCACATTGCCGTAGACGCGTGCCCGCACGTTCCTGCGATGGTCAGCCATGAATTTCTCCAAGCCTGTCTCGATGAATCTGGCGCATGGTGCAGGGAATGCAATCTGAGAATTGCGGGCACGACGCGGTAGCTGGCTCCCTGGCCTTTCGAAATTTAATTGACTCAGTCCACTAATTTTGAAAATAGAGCTGCCTTAGCCGGAGTTCGACGCAGATGCTGGATGAACGAAAAGCATTGGTGGCCGATATCAGGCGCTTCAATCGCTTCTACAC